>DITI01000054.1 GCA_002422765.1 Candidatus Pacebacteria bacterium UBA6188
ATTTTATTTTTTTGAGATAAAGAAGTATTGATTGGCGGATAAATCATAGGAGCAAGCGACAGCTTTGGATAGAATTTTTTGGCTCTTTGTTTGACAATTTCAGCAATGGGCACTACAACGTCTGGACGATGCATGGCTACTTGGTCCCAGTTTTTTAAATAGTTTAGTAGAAAATTAGCTAAATTTTTAACAATGGGCCAAGCAAATAAGCGATTTTGCTGCAGATATTCTTTGCGATAATGGTAGAGATATCGTGGTGGACTAAGCAGATAGCAGAAATGTAACTGATCTCTTCTAGTAATTACGCCTTTGGCTTCAGCGCTAGTGACTGAAATAACAATATCAAAAGCCGAAAGATCGAGACTCTCAAAAGCTAAAGGCATAAGAAAAGCAAGATAGCGATGAAGATTTTTGGCCAAAGGAATTTTTTGTAAGAAACTGGGTTTGACTAGAAAATTTTTGGCCCAAGTGGCTTTTTTGGAATCATAAACTGAGCTAAAAAGCACAGCCTGAGGGTAAAGCTTTTGTAAGGCCAAAAGCACCTGTTCGGCTCCACCATAAACCGTATTAACCCGATCATAAACGAGGGCGATTTTGGCTGTCATAGCTGTTTCAAAAGGGCCTGCCAAACATCTTGAGCCATTTGGTCAAAGCTGTATTGCTTGGCTACTTTTAAACCTTGCTCAATAATTTTTTTACGATTGCTAGCTTCTAATTTTTCAACTGCTTCAACAAAACTTTGGGGTTTTTGAGGGTCAAAGAAGATGGCAGCGTCTTGATAGATTTCTCTAAAAACCTTGATGTCTGAGGCCAAAACTGGAGTGTGACTGGCCATGGCTTCAATGCCGGTCAAACCAAAACCCTCAGAAACTGAAGGTTGAACGAGAGCGCTAGACTCTCGGTAAAGATTAATTAATTTTTCGTCTGGAACAAAACCTAAGAAAATTACTTGTTTTTTAACTTTGTAATTGGCGATTAAAGTCTGAACTTGGTCTTGGAAAATATTGCGGGCACAAGCAATCAAGAGCTTGTATTTGGGCAATTTTTTTAGACTTTGAATAACTAACTTCAGATTTTTGTGTGGATAAAGAGAGCCGGTATAGATGAGTTGTTTTTTGATTCTGGTTTTGAGCTCTATTTTTTGTTGGAGAGCTCTCTCGTAACTATTGGCAATACCTTCCTTGCTCACGATAATTTTATCTTCTGCAAATGGATAGTATTTCAGCACGGTCTCTTTAACGCTTTGAGTGGGAACAAAGATGAGCAAGGCTTTTTTGACAGCTTGCTGACTAACTTTATGATGAGCCAGATATTTAAAATAATATTGCCAAGGCTTGAGTGTGGTGGCATGCAGACCCTTTTGCTCGTACCAGAGCAGATCATGAATGGTGATGGCAAGCTTGCCTCGATAGGCCAAGGGCACATTCCAATGAGGCACATAAAGCAAATCTAACTTCGCTTTTTTGTAAAATTTAGGCAAGAGCAATTGCTCTCTAAGGCCATAGTGCTTGATCTTGGTGATAACAATTTCAAGCTGAGAATGGTCAAAGAAATCTCCCAAAACATCTCTTGCTTGTTGAGGAGAGAAAAAGAACAAGACGAAAGTCACTTTCTTCCCCTTTTTGTCCAAAGAAAAGCGAACAAGCCTTCTAATCAAATTTTCACTATAGCGACCAATGCCGGCGTGTTCTTGACCAGCTAAACGGGCATCAATGCCAATTCTAAAGGTTTGTTTATCGGCCATCGGTTTTGATTAGAACAAAATATTTGACGAGACTGCGCAAAAATTTTGGATATTTATCTTGATAATGCTTGTCGTAGTACTGCAACATGGTTTTGTAAAAATATTGCTGAGTGATGGAAGCAGTTTTTTTGTTACTGCTTTTGATACCTGATTTATTTTTGTAGTGGATAATTTTGATCTTGGGATAAAAGATAATTTTATAACCAGCATCTCTAAAGCGTTTGCACCAGTCCAAATCTTCAGCATACATAAAGAAGTTGTCATCTAGCATACCAACTTTTTTGATGGCACTGTTGCGGACGATCATGGCTGCGCCAGTGCAGGCATCGATCTGATGAACGGTGTTTAGATCTTTATAGCTCTGGTGATATTGTGCAAAAAGCTTGAATTTGGGAAACAAATCTTCTAGACCGACAAAATAGGTAAAACTGGCCCAAGGCGTAGGTTCACCGCGGTGACAAGCCTGATCAAGACTACCATCACCCAATTCGACTTTGGGTGAGGTCATAGCAACGTCTTTATTTTTATCCATATAAGCGATGATTTCGTCTAAATTTGACTGACCTTTGTTCAAAAACTCAGTGTCGCTGTTGAGCAACATGACATAACGAGCTTGATTGCCTTTGATGGCGACATTATTGCCAAAAGCAAAACCTCCGTTGCGACCAGACTCGATGGTGGTGGCCCACTTAAAATCTTTACGCATTATTTTGACTGAATCATCAGTACTATCATTATCAACCACGATTAGCTCCACAGCATATTTGGTCTTATCTAGATAGTTTTTCTTAAGTGTTGGTAAGAGTTTCTTGAGCCAAAACTGGCCATTATAGTTCAGGATAATGATACTGAGGTCCAATTTGTTATTTTTTTTCATATTTTTTTATCACCTATCTCTTGATAAATTTTATCTAACTCTTGCGAGATCAATTCCCAATCGTAGTGTTGGCTGACGAATTTCTTGCCATTGGCTGAAAGTGTCTGCCAGAGATTTTTATCATTAAGCACCTTAACTGTCAAATCTGCTAGCTCTTGAGCCTTGTTGCTAGTGAGCACATCTTGACCATCTTTGATATTGAGACCTTCAACAGCAATTTTACTAGCAACCACAGGTGTGCCACTAGCCATGGCCTCCAAAATTTTATAACGAGTGCCTTTGCCACTAAAAACTGGGGCCAAGAGCACATGAGCGCTTTGGAAAGCATCACGAATGTCTTCTACTCTGCCGGCGACAGTGATTTGTGGGTCATTACTACCATAAGAAATAACTTTACTTGTTGGAGCATTGCCGACAATCAACAGCTGAGCTTTGGCTACACGCTGTTTGATGATGGGCCAAATTTCTTTGACTAGAAAATCAACTGCTTCGATATTGGGCAGCCATTTAAAAGTGCCAACAGAGAGAATAGTCGGTTGTGAATTGAGAGAGCGAGGTTTTTGAGCAAACCATTTGGTGTCTACTCCATTAGCAACGACGTCGATCTTTTCTTTATTTAGTTCTTTACCGATGAATTGGCGATCTTCTTCGCTCATGACGATTAGACGCTTGGCTTTTTGCCAGTAGTGTTTCTCCCAGTGGTGAATTTTTCTAACATCAATGTTGAGCAAAGGGCGTAAGAAAAAAGGCGCTTTTTTGGCGTAGCTTTCGTAGCCCAAATATTCGATGGTTTGCTCCACTAGAATAATGGGAATTTTACAGGCGGGGATATGAGGCATCATGTAAAAGGTTTCAGCGTGAATCAAATCATAATCTTGTTGAGCAATTTCTCTTCTAACTGCTTCCAAGCTTCCTTCGGCTTGATTGCGAATGACCAAAAATGGAAAGCTGGAGAAGATGGTTTTAAAAATATTTTTGAGGGTAAAAGGTTTTTCACTACGTTTAAAAACTCGGACTTTATGACAGTATTTTTCTAGCTCTTTGACATATTGTTTTTCTTCTTCACTTTTAATCAGGGCAAAGAGAGTGATTTGATGCTTATGACTAAGCTTCTTGAGCAAATTGTAGGTGCGAATTTGGCCGCCAGAAAGCAAAGGATAAGGCAAATAGGGAGTGAGCATTAAAATTTTCATGGCTTGGCTGCTTTCAGATCAATGATAATGTAATCGGAGTTTTTAGCTAGAACCTGATATTTTTCTTCCAAAGCCTTAGCTTCCCAGTCGTAGCTACTAGAAACATAGATGCTGGCGCCTTTATTAATTTTATCTTCAATTTCAAAACCAATAGGCCAGCCACGACGGTTGGTTTGAAAAAGAAACTGAGTGTCGCCCATGGCTGGAGCGATCACTAAAACTTGCGGATCAACTAGTTTATCTAAGGCTTGTCCTGCCACAACGTATTCGGGATGATTAACGTTGAAATAGCCTTTGACGGCTTGGTGGGCGAAATAAAGACTCGAGCTAAAAACAAGCAGAGTTAATGCTAAGGCAAATTTTGTTTTTAACTTTTCATAAAAAAGAAGTAGACCTCTAGCAAAGGAAATTACCACAATAGGTAGAGCTAAATTCTGGTAATAATCATGCTGAACATTGCCAGTGGCAATGACAACGAAATAAAGTATGACTCCCAACCACCAAGCTCCGTAAAAATAGAAGTCGCGACTGCGACGCCAGAAATTACTAAATACAAAAATCAAGCCAAAATACCCAAGAAATAATTTGCCTAGGCGCTCATAAAATAACCAGCGCCACCAAGCTGGAGTGAGGCGAATATTATTGCCATTGAAAAGCCAATCTGAGGCTGGTACTCCTTGGGGAAAATTTTTGATCCATTCGCGCCACCAAAACATTGGTGCAAAAGCCAAAACAGGAAGCAAATAAATTCTTGGGTCTCGCCACAGAGCTTTTTGGCGAGCTTGCCAGATGATGATGAGATAAACTGGTGCTAGAAACACCACAAAAGGCTTGAGTAAGGCCGCTAAAGCTAAGCCTAAACAAGCAAAAAGGTAATGACCAAACTTTCTACTTTGGGCGAAAAGATAAAATTGCCAAATAGAGAGTGTGCTGAAAAATAGAAAATAAGGTTCTGGCAAAACTACCCGAGAGTAATAAACACTGTAGGGCAAAATAGCGTAAATTAAGGCAGTGAGCAAGGCTGTTTTCAAGCCAGATAATTCTTTGACTAGTGCAAAAAGTAGGACAAGGGTGCCTAAGGAAGTCAGAACCGAAGCTAGGCGACTTACTGTCACCAAGTCGAGATTTGGCCACTGACGCAAAATGAGAGCCAAAAACCCATTTACAAAAGGAAATTCCACCATGCGATAGCCTTTTGGATTATCTAGACCGGATTGAATGTTGCTAAGATCATGATATTGAGGTCGCAGTAGGTCTATTTTTTCAGCTTTAACGTATTCTCTGGTGACTGAAGCAGTATCAACTTGGCGAAAAGCATGCCAATCAGCCAAGGGACTGTCTAGGCGATAAAGTCGAAGAGTTAAAGCCAATAGTAAGATCAAGCCAAGCAAGAGGCCTGTCTGGCTAAGAGCTTTTTTTAGTTTTTTTAACATTTTTAGTGACAGCAAAATTATTGTAAGCCAGAATTGCTCCAGCCAAAGCCCAGTAAGTAAAGGCAACTTTGGAAGAGGCAAAGACATCAATGTAAGTGGCATTCAGCAATAGACCGATAGAAGCGGCAATAAAAGCAATGTTAGCCATTTGTAATTGTTTGTCGGAAGAGTTCTTTTGGTTGCGGTAGAGTACCATGAGCAGAACTAGGACTGTGCCATAAAAAGTGATAAAGCCAAAAAGCCCAGTTTCTCCCAAAGTACGGAGGAAATTATTGTCAGTGCTTTCTGCTTCAGTAAATTGTTGGAACTCTTTTTTGTTGAGAGTGGCATAGCCAGAACCAAGTAGAGGGTTTTTGGCAAAGCCCTTGAGAGCGTTGGGCCATAATTCGTCGAGACGAATAGCAAAAGATAGGCCATATTTCAAGGCATTAGGAGACCAAGTGCGAGGTTTTTCGGTGTAACCAGAGCTAGAAGAAGCGTCTGGGACCCTATCTGGTACATCAACGTAAACATCAAGTGGTTTTTTGCTAACTGGTTGCTGATCGGTGGGAGTGAGAACGCTGTCGAGCTGAGTGTTGTCAAAAGCCACGCCATTACTAGGTTTCATTTTTTCTCTCAATTCTCTAATTCTGGCTGCCGGATCAGACAAAAATTCAACTTGTTTGGCCAAGAACTCTTGAGATTTTTGGTAGGTTTTGAAAGTTGTTGGGTAAGCTTGTAAAACTTGTTCCAATCTCTCTCTCATGTCAGCCCCAAAAACAAACATCATTAAGGCAACTAGAAATAGATAGGCCATACTTTGACGAACAAAGAAGAAAACCTTCTGCCAAAACTTACTCGGCTTAAGAGCGAGAAGCAATAAGCCAACCATAACTGCACCTAGGTAAGCAATAAAAGAAGTGCGCGAAGCACTCATTACTAGTAGCCATAAACCTAGTAAATGGACGATGTGCAGGCCAATTTTAGGCCATTTTTTTTGAGCATTGATAGCTAGGAGATAAAAAATAGGCAGAACAATGACTAAATAGGCGGCTAGATCATAGTGACCGCCAAAAGTGGACTGAACTCTAGCATGTTCGGTGAGGTATAAAACAATGCCTTTGCTAAATTCGCGATTCATGGTGGAAAAAACTGGCCAATACCAATATCTTTGGCCGTAGCCGTAAATGACAATTGCCACCACTGTTAAAGCCAAAGCATAAAAAACCACCTTGAGGTCTTTGGGTTTCTTGATCGCTGAAAACATGATAAAGAATAAGGCAAAATACTCGGTGTATCTGAATAAATGCAAAACTGACTTACCAATGTGAATTAGTTCGATAGGAATGGTTTTAATTAGAAAAACAGCTGACAGAATAGATAAGCTAGCCACACCTAGATAAGCAAAAATCCAAGGGGTGAGTTGATTTTTAAAATCTAGCTTGCGGCGCCAAAGTTGAATCACATAATATAGGAAAGCGACTAAAACCAAAACGTCCTCTACTCTAACTCGGACAATATAGCCAGGTAGAACATCAAAGAGGGGAATTTTAGGATAAAGGGGAATAAAAGCTAAGAGAAAACTGGCGATAATCAGCAGTAAATTTTGTGGCATGAATAAGATGCTTACATTCTATAACTTTTAACTTTATTTCAGCAAGGCTCGTGCATCTTTATAGATGCCAGAGGGCACTTCTTGGCCACGCAGATTGTAGATTGCTTGACGCAGTAGACAGCCGATAAAAATTACAGTTTTTAGAATTGGCAACTGCCAGGCGTCTTTGTGTTTGTGCCAGATATAAAGGTAGCCTTTAATTTCTCCATGAATAGCGTTGCGTGAAGAAGAGCTGGCAAAACCAAAGTGAGTAATTTTGGCCTTAGGGTGAATAGCAATGTCCCAATGGTGGTGACGAGCGCGCATGCAGTATTCTTGATCTTCACCGTACATAAAAATATTACCGTCCAGCATGCCAATGTCGTCAATTAAAGCGCGACGAATCATCATGGCAGTGCCAGCTACCCAACCTTTGGAAATTAATTTGGGCGTGTTTTCATCATAGCTTTGAAAAGCGAAGTCACTCATGCCGGTGTGTTGAGTGGAAGGAAAAAATTTACCAAAGAAAGGAATGTCATCCAAAAATAACATCTGAGCAGTGACTGTGCCAAGACTAGGTAGTGAACCACCTTGATTTTGAATACTTCCGTCAGGATTGAGTAAAGTTGGGGCGATGATGCCCAATTTATCGAAACTGCCACTAGCTGAACTGTTGGCAGTTTTTTCGCTAATGCCGTTTTTGTCCATAGCTTCAACCAGGAGACTAAGGCCGCCTTTTTGGGTAATGGTGTCGGAGTTAAGCAGAATAATATATTCGCCTTTAGCCACCTCAGTCGCTTGATTATTGGCTCTGGCAAAACCTAGATTTTCTTTATTGGCAAAAACTTTGTAGTGAGGAAATTTGAGTTTTTTCAGCAAAGCTTCACAAGCCTTTGGCGAACCATCTTTGGAGTCGTTGTCGACGACAAAAATCTCCGTTTGACCCCTGAGTAGTTTGGAAGAATTGATTTCAGCAATGGCAGTCTCCAGAGTTTGAAGAGTGAGATCCTTGGTGTTGTAGGAAACAGTGATGATGGAAAGCTTCATAATTTGACCTTTATTTTATTCTAAAGCGATTAAGAACTAATTTTATTCTATCAAGAAATGTACTTTTTTCAGCACTAACACTGAGCATGGTACCACTGATGGAGAGGATCATGCTTATTAGTAGGATCACTGAGAGTTTTTCACCGTAAATAACAATGCCTGCTAAAGCCGCAAATTCTGGAGATAGTAAGCTACCCATTGAAGCGGTNNGCAATCATGAGCATAGCCCACATTGAGCGCGGATTAATTTGCTCAAGACCTTGAATCTGCAAGCTGTAAATAGCAAAAGGCAAAAGCAAGATGCTGAGGGCAAGATTGGTGATCATTACCATTTCCAGAATTGAAAAAGTATTAGTTAGTTTCTTGGAAAAGACCAGGTAGGCACTGTAGCCAAACATGCCAATAAAAATTAAAGAATTACCATAAAAAGTGCCGAGAGAGAGCCTTTCCTCAGGTGATCTAGAGAAAACTAATAAGAGCAGGACACCACTAAAGGCCATAAGCATGCCCAAAATCTTTTTGCGATTGATCTTTTCTCCAAGCCAAAAATAGGCTAACAAGCCAGCAGCAATAGGAACAAAAACATAAATTAATTGTGAAGCAATCAAAGTGGTGTGAGAAATTCCAAAAGCGAACATGGTCATGTTTAAGCCTAAGCTCAAACCAAGTAGAAGACCGAGCAGTAAATTCTTGGGAGTAAAAAATAGTTGAAAGCGAACTTTTTTTCTAAAGAAAAGTAAAAGCAAAAGAAAACCAAGAAAAATTCTAAACCAATTAAGTAAAAAAGGATGAACCAAGGTGGCACCGTAACGAATAACCGAAGGTAAAATTGCTCCACCAACAAAAGCTGAACCAAGCAAAGCAAGTAAACCTACTAATTTTTTTCTCATAATTAAAGATTATTGGAAAAGTCTGGGTCGACCTAACTTGTAGTTTAGATTCTTGCCTTTGCGCTCGCCAATTTCTTTGGCTGGCATACCGGCCACAATTTTCATGGCTTCAACGTCTTTAGTGACGACTGCGCCACCGGCGACGATGGCTCCTTGGCCAATTTTAACTCCTGGCATAATGATCGAACGAGGACCGATGAAAACGTAATCAGCAATTTCCACCTTCTCTTCGATGGTGGCCATATTTTCAGAATGAATGTCGTGTTGGCTGGTCCAAATCATCACATCAGAAGCAATGTCGACGTGATTGCCAATTTTTAAACCCCCGCGAGAGTTCTTGAGTTGTTTGCGCCCATCAAGGGTAGATTTTTCACCAATCAATGTTCCCTCGCCAATCTCAATGCCTTGTGGGTAATAGATGCGAGCCCCCATGTGAATGGTTGAGTGGCGACCAATCTTCATGCCGGCCAAACGATAACAGAGTTTGCGAAAATTGTGGGAAGGTACGTAACCAACTAACCACCATAAAAGACCGGTAATGAGTTCTAAATGAATTGCTTTGCAACGACCAATGATTTTTTCAATAATTTCAGTTGTGTTGAGAGCGCGACCGTCTTTGTCAGTGATTGGCATAGATTAAGTATACAACAGCTAGTCTTTTTTCGGAAATTTGACCCCAAAATGTTGATAAGCTTTGTCGCTAAGGACTCTGCCTGACGGACTACGTTTGATAAAACCAATTTGAATTAAATAAGGCTCTAAGACTTCTTCAATTGTTCCAGGGTCTTCATTGATGGAGGCAGCGAGAGTCTTGAGGCCGACCGGTCCACCTTGGTGCTTTTCAATAATGGCAGTAATTAGGCGACGATCATTTTCATCTAAGCCAAGCTGATCAATTTCAAAAATGCTGAGGGCTTGTAAAACCATGGATAAGTCAACACTTTTCTTTTCCAAAACTTGAGCAAAATCACGGACTCGTTTGAAAAGCTTCAAAGCAATGCGGGGTGTACCTCGGGAACGCTGGGCAATTGCTAAAGCAGCTTCTTCGTCGATGGTGGTTTCTAGCTTCAGACTAGCGGCTTGCAAAATACTTGTTAGTTCCAATGGTTTGTAAAATTCAACACGATGGATCAAGCCAAAACGGTCACGAAAAGGTCCAGTCAGTAAACCAAAGCGAGTGGTAGCTCCTACCAGAGTAAATTTGGCCAAATCGAGTCGCACAGTGCGAGCTGAAGGGCCTTTGCCAATCACAATATCGAGAGCAAAGTCTTCCATAGCTGGATAAAGAGTCTCCTCTACTGCCTTGGGTAAGCGGTGAATTTCATCAATAAATAAAACATCACCATCTTCTAAATTGGTAAGAATGGCCGCCAAGTCGCTAGCTTTGGATAGAGCTGTGCCAGAGGTAATCTTGAAGTTACTACCCATTTCTTTGGCGATCAGTTGAGAAAGAGTAGTTTTGCCTAGTCCTGGAGGGCCATAAAACAAAACGTGATCAACGGCTTCATGGCGCTGTTTGGCTGCTTTGATGGCAATTTGTAGGGATTTCTTGATGTTGGTTTGACCGGTAAATTCAGCCCAATTTTGAGCACGAAGGGAAGTAAAAAGCATTTCCTCGTCATTGGCGGAGATGATTGGATTAGCTAATGGCTTTGGCATTCTTGAGATTCAATTTATATCAAAGCAAATAACTTTGCAACCTAGAGAGTCCATTGAAGGAGCCGAATTAATATTATGAATTTATGAATAAGTTTTTAGACGGCGACTTCACTGAGTGAGACAAAGATCGTTGGCTTGAATTAATTTAATTTTAGTCGAACGTGACTCTTTGGGTTGCAAAGTTATTTTCCATTGTTCATTTTAATGACGGTTTTAATTGCAACTTGCAGATCCATATTTTCTAAATCCAAAGTGGCCATGCTGTTTTGAATGGCGTTTTCCTCAAAACCTAAACTAAGCAAAGCATCCATCACATCCTGAGCCTTGGGGCTTAAGGTGCTGAGATTGAGCTCCTTGAGACTACCCAATTTACTCTTGAGTTCGATGATAATTTTTTGAGCGAGTTTTTTACCAACTCTAGGAACATTGGTGAAGAAACTAGTTTGTGCTTGTTGAACCGCTTCAATTAATTGTTCAATACCAGCATCAGCCAAAGCAATGGCGGTTTTGGGTCCGACTCCAGAAATGGCGATTAGAAGTTTGAAAATTTCTAGTTCTTCCTCGCTTTGAAAGCCGTAGAGTTCAAAGCGATCTTCCTTGATGTGACTATAGATGTAGAGGGCAATTTCTGAGCCATCTTGACCCAAAGAATTCAAGAGTTTGTGACCAACCACTACTAAATAGCCCACTCCACCTGTGAGTAAAATGAGGTGGTCTTTTTTGACTAAGGTTTGACCTTGTAGGTAGGCAATCATATTTTATTTAACTTTCTAGAACATTCATGACAAATCATAACGGCCAAGGCATCAATAGTATCATCAATGACTGGACCTTCTAAATTCAACTCTAGTCTCACCATCTTTTCTACCGCTTTTTTATCGGCTCGTCCATAGCCAGTTAGACTTTGTTTGATCTGAAGTGGTGTATATTGGGCGATTTTGACGTTGTGGCGAAAGAGACTAGAAAGAATCACTCCGCGAGCCTCACTCACATCAAGGGCAGTGCTTTGGTTTTTGAACCAAAAGAGAGACTCAATGCCTGCTTCTTGCACTTGGTGTTTTTCTAGTAAGACATCTAGTTGATCGGAAATTTCCTTGTAACGCTTGAAGAGATCTGCTTTTTTATCAGTTTGAATGCATTGGTAAGCCAAAAGTTGCCACTTTTCACCACTTTTTTGACCAATAGCAAGGCCGACCCGATCGTAGCCTGGATCGATGCCAATGATGATGGGATTAGTTGACATTTAAATAGACTCCAAAGTTTTCAGAATGATTTTGGCTGATCTGGACCAATCAAATTTTTTGGCTTGGCGTTGCATGGCGGTTTGATATTTTGATAATTCTCTGTGAGGCATTTGGTAGACACGCATCATGGCGCTGCTGACACTGTGAGAATTGGGGTTCTTGAGTAGAAAACCGGCTTCCCCCACTACTTCAGGTAGACTAGAATTGTGGGCCACAATAGGAATGGTGCCAAGTTGCAAAGATTCGAGAACTGGGATGCCAAAGCCTTCATAAAAAGATAGCAACAGACTGGCGAGGGCATTTTGGTAGAGAGCTCGCTTGAATTTATCTTCGACGAAGCCAGTTAAAACAATCTTTTCTTTGAAAGGCGAGGCTTGAATACGCTCAATAAGTTCGTCAGCCAACCAACCAATCTTGCCAGCAATAATGAGATTGGGCTCATGAAAATTGGCTGGCTTGTGATTTTTAGACTTGAGATTATGAGCAGCTAGCTTGCGTAAGAACTCTTCATAAGCCTCAATCAAAGCGAGAATGTTTTTACGAGGTTGAAGTGTGCCTAAATAGAGAAAATATTTGTTTTTGATTTGATGTTTGGCAAAAAACTCTTTGGTTTCTTGAGGGCTAGCAGACTTAGTGAGTGAAACTCCAGGATAAGCGATAATGACATCATTTTCGGGCAAATGATAATGTTTGACAATTTCTTGTTTGGAAAATTTGGAAATGGTGATGACTTTGCGAGCTCTTTTGACACTGTATTTGGTCCAAGATTTAAGTTGCAATAAGTCGCTACTGCGAAATTGGTCGCCGTAATGAAGATAAGCTAGATCCATAACACTACTAACGTAAGGAACGGCGGAAATCCTTGGAGCATAGTGAGAGGGGGTGAAAAAAACTTGGTAGTCTTTTTGGTGTAAAAATAAATGGATAGGCAAAGCCCACTGCGTCCAGAGTTTTTGCGGACCAATGACCATGTAGCGCCAGTTGGCTCGACTCTTGGGTAAATCAGCTTGTTTTTTGCTAGACAAAAGGACGGTGACTTCTAGATTTTGGCGCTTGGCAGTCAATTTGTAGAGTTCACTTAGAATGGCAAAGGCGTAGGTGTTACTCCCGACTCGATTTTTGACGTTGGCTTCATTGCCATCGATGGCGATTCTCATAATTTAACCTTCAAAATCTTCAATAGCTCGTCTGTAAACCGCTATGGTTTGACGAGCAGTTTTTTGCCAATTAAAAAGTTGTAGGCGAATAATCATTTTTTTCATGCGCGCTTCGCTATCGGCCTTGTTCTCGCCCAAAACTTTTTCAATGGCTTGGCGAATAGAAGTTTCATCTTGGGGGTTGCTGAGCTCGGCAGCGTTGCCAGCCACTTCCCTGATGGCGGGGATGTCAGAGCTGACCACCGGCACGCCGTGGGCAAAAGCTTCCAAGACGGGCAAGCCAAAACCCTCATAAAGGCTAGGATAAACAAAAAGTTCACAATTATGATACAAAACTGCTAGCTCATAATCATTGACGCGCCCCAAAAATCTCAGGTTGGGATCTTGAGTAATTTTTTCACTCCCGTCCCAAGATTGTTCGCCAGCAATTAACAGTTGATAGTCTTTGGCCAAGGGCAACCAAGCTCGGATCAGGGTGGCTAAATTTTTACGCGGTTCTCTGGTGCCAACGAATAAGAGGTAGGGTTTGTTTAGTTGAAGTTTGTGCCTGATGTTAAGGACTAATTCTGGCTTATTGGCTAGCTCGTGGCTAATTTCAGCCACTTGAGTGGGTAAAGCTTCGTGAACGACGCTGACGCATTTGCTGGGCATTTCTAGATAGCGCAGGATGTCACTTTTGGTGGCCTCTGAGACAGCGATAATTTGGGCTTGGCGTTGACGCAGAATGCGCCAAGAATCTTGATGCATCTTCAAAACTAAAGGATGAGCGATTTGCGGATAACGAATGATAGCTAAGTCATGAATAGTGGAAACCAAAGGTAAGTTTTTGTCTGGAGGTTG
>DITI01000029.1 GCA_002422765.1 Candidatus Pacebacteria bacterium UBA6188
ATTTTACGCGAAAAAGGCAAAGAAATTGAGGTTAAAAACGCCATTGATTGTGATTTGGAGGATTTGACCAAACCCTATACCGGCTTTATTTTTGCTTCTTCGACTTGGGATGATGGTCTACCAGCTTCAGATTTTAATGATTTTATCGAGAGGATTAGCAGTTCTAAGCCTAGTCTGGCTGGCAAAAAAATCGCCATCTTAGGTTGTGGTGACAGCAACTACGTGCATTTTTGTGGTGCCACCAGCATCATTGAAAACTTATTCGTCAATGAAATGGGCGGCCAAAAAATCATCGAAAATATTCATATCGACGGCTATCCAGACATGGAAGAGAATCAAACTCTCATTAGAGATTGGGCTATGAAATTAGCCGATTTAATTAATTAGCTTAACTTTTTGGCTTTAGCTACCAATTTCTTGGCTTGAACTCCAACTTGCTTACCAACTTTTTTGGCAAAGGCTTCTGGGTTCTTTTTTGCGTCAGCTGAAATCTTTTTCAACTTTGCTTTACCCTGCTCAACAGCTTTTTTGGCTTTCTCTTGATTTTTCTTATCAGAGAAAAACACTGCGGCTGCTCCAGCAACGGCACCAACCAACAAAGGAAAAACTCCAGATTTTTTATTTGACATATGCATTTAGCATATCATTTAATCTCTACCAAAAGCAAGCTGTCGGTCTGACGATCAGTGACTCGCTCGCTCAAACCAGCGATAATGAGGACTTTTTGACCAACGTTCACTACTTTGTTTAGCTTAAGATTATCAACAATATCCATTTCACCTGAATAGGTGAAGGTTTCGTCGGTGACCAAAACTGGCTCGACACCATAAACCAAGGCTAGTTTGTTATAAACAGATTTGCTTTGAGTGACTGCTTTAATTTCCACATCTGGTCTAAAACGAGAAAGCTGACGAGCAGTCTTGCCACTTGCGGTTAAACACACCACCAAATCAATGTCTTCTTTTCTGGAATCAAGGAGAGAAAAAGCGGCGTAAGTAATCGCGGATACATCGCCAGCATCAGCCCATTCCCACAAATGATTTTCTGAAAATGGTTCGTTGTAGGAAGCAATTTTGGCTTGAGTCTCTACACATTCGACTGGGTATTTACCAATGGTGGTTTCTTCCGAGAGCATGACTGCATCAGTACCATCGTAAATAGCATTGGCTACATCGCTAACCTCAGCCCTAGTTGGACGAGGATCGGTGGTCATGCTCTTTAGCATTTGGGTGGCGGTAATAACTGGCTTGCCAGCAGTTCTACATTTTTCAATTATCATCTTCTGATAGTAAGCCAATCTTTCAAAAGGCACTTCTACAGCCAAATCACCTCTAGCAACCATTACTGCGTCAGCGGCTTCAATGATTTCGTCCAAATTATCCAAAGCAGCTTGATTCTCGATCTTAGCGATCACGTCAGCGTGTAAATTTCTTTTTTTCAATTCATCGCGCAAGATCGCAATGTCCTTAGTATCCCGCACAAAAGACAAGCCAACATAATCAATGTCCTCATCAGTCATGTTATCAAGCTGAATTAAATCATTTTCAATTAGAGATGGCATATCAATCACAATACCTGGAGTGTTCATGGTCTTGCGATGCTTAACGGTCACGTCGATAGGGGATTGGACAGTGACACTAGCGCCATCTTTTTCGATAATTTTGTATTCGCAAGCACCATCATCAGTAGAGACAGTATCACCAACCTGCAAAGCCTCAATAACATTACTAGGAATGTTCATTTCTTTATCACCTGGCTCTGTCGAAACAAACTTAGCTGTCTCGCCGGCTTTAAGCTCAAAAGAGGCGCCATCTTTAGTATTGATGCGAATTTCTGGACCTTGTAAATCAAGTAGGACACCAATTGATTTGCCCATTTTCTTGGCAACAGCTTTGACCCGATGAATGCGTTCCAAATGCCATTCTGGAGTACCATGTTTGGTGTTAAAACGAGCCACATTCATCCCAGCTGCAATTAAAGCTTCCATAATCTCTTCTGTTTCAGTGGCTGGACCAAGAGTAGCAACGATTTTAGTAAGTTTTTTGTTCATAAGGCTACTATTATCTGTCAAAGATGGTTTATAATCAAGAGATCATGAAAAAAATCTATTTTGTACGTCATGGTGAAAGCGAAGGCAACGCGGCTAGAATTCACCAATCCAAAGACACTCCTCTCTCTGAAATTGGTCGCTCTCAAGCCAAAATTGTGGCCTTGCGCTTTGGTAAAATTCAAGCCGACGGCATTATTGCCAGTCCTTACTACAGAGCTCAGGAAACTGCTCAAGCTATCGCTACAAAAAAACAACTTAAAGTCGAGAGCAATGAACTCTTTGCTGAAAGAAGAGGTCCTAGCGAGCTAATTGGCATTTCTCAATTAAGTGAACAGTCTAAGCAAATTCGAGCCGAACTCAGTCAACATTTGCTCGATGCAAATGGCACTTGGCGCTACAGCGATGAAGAAAATGCTCTTGAATTTACTCAGAGAGCCACGAAGGCGCTTGATTTTCTGCATCAAAGAAGTGAAGAGAATTTGATTGTGGTTTGTCACGCTTTGATTTTGCGCATGATTTTTGCCAAAATTCTTAATCCTCATGGCGATCTTGCCAATCTTTACGACATCTATGGCAATTTTGACCTCAATAATACCAGTCTGAGTGTTGCTGCTTATGATCATGAAAAGCAGGCATGGCAGATGATTTGCATCAATGATCATTCCCATCTAGGTTAATTTTGGCTCTTTCGCTATAATGAAGGCATGAAAAAACCAATTTTTCTAGTTTTAGCTGGAGGTATCGGTAAAAATTTTACCCCACTCGTGACCAGTAAGAGTGTTTTTCCTTTTTTTGGTCAAGCTTTAATTACTCATACTTTAGAAATGATTCGTCTGGCTGGTGCCAAGCAAGCCATTGTCGTTTGCAATGC
Organism: Candidatus Pacebacteria bacterium UBA6188; assembly: GCA_002422765.1. Lineage (GTDB taxonomy): Bacteria > Patescibacteriota > Microgenomatia > UBA1400 > PJMF01 > UBA1364. The sequence goes on from DITI01000029.1 coordinate 2,922, forward strand.
CGACAATGAAGAGTTGATTAAAAAATTAGACAGCAAAAACTTAAAAATTCAAACCATCAGACAAAACGAGGCTTCAGGTCAAGCTGATGCCATCAGTCTGGCGTCTGAGCTGGTCCATAACCAGCCAGTGCTCATTATGAATGCAGTTGACTTAATTGATCCCAAATTTTTAGCTACCTTTGTGAAGCGAGCTGAAAAAACTTATGCCCAAATAGTCGGCATGAAGGTTACAGAATACTTCTTGGGTGGTTACCTGAAAGTAGAGGGTAATCGAGTCACAAGCATTATTGAAAAACCAGCTAAGGGTCAAGAGCCCAGTGATCTAGCTAATTTATTTTTTCACTATTTCAGCGAACCACAAGAGCTTTTTGACCTGATTAAAAAACAAAAAAACAGCGACGATGCTTATGAAAAAGCACTTGATCAGCTCATGCAAAAACATCAGGTTGAGTTTATGGCCTATCAAGGTTACTGGCAAAAACTCAAGCAAGCTCATCAGGTTTTGAACATGACTCAACTTTTTCTCAAATACAAATTGAAAAATAAAATTGCCCGCGGTGCTTATGTCGATCGTTTGGCAAGAATTGATGGTCCAGTACAAATCGAGAGTGGCGCCAAAATTTTGGCTGGCGCAGTCATTAAAGGGCCAGCTTACATTGGCCAAAACGTTATCGTTGGCAATCACACCCTGATTAGAGATTCGATTATTGAAAAGGATAGCGTGATTGGTTTTGGCTCTGAGGTGGCTCGTAGCTATGTCGGTCCTTCTTGCAGTCTACATCACAATTTTATCGGTGACAGCGTCTTAGAAGCTCAAGTTAATCCTAGTTATGGCACCTGCACGGCCAATCTACGTTTTGACGGTCAAGCCGTTAAAATGC
>DITI01000060.1 GCA_002422765.1 Candidatus Pacebacteria bacterium UBA6188
GCTATACTGGAATTAAAGCTGATACGGCCACCTTAATTCGCATGGTCCAAAATCTCCAAAGTGAAAAACCATTGTTAGTAGATGAGATTTTTATGCAAATTACAGCTTTGGTGGAACAAGCCAAATTAGCTTTAGGCCAAGAAAATTGGTCGTTACTTGGGTCTCTAATGGATCAAAACCAGTCTTNNCTCTCTGGGGCTGGTGGGGGTGATTGTATGTTGGCCTTGGCCACAGAAGAACAAAGAACAGCAGTCGCTCAAGCAATTGAGACTGCTGGTGGTAAAATTATTGATGTAGCTATGAACGCTGAAGGAGTAAAGCTAGAGAAAATTTAAATTATGCAAAAAACTACTGTNNACTGGGGCAAAAAAGACAAGGTTTTACGTTTGCCAGCCAATGGTAGTGTCTCGATTATTCTAGATTCTTTGCAAAGTACGACTACAGTCGAATTTTTACCCAACTTAACTCAAGATGAGGTTTTGATCGAAGGAGTTGTGGAGACAGATGAGTCTTCCAGAGTGATTAAGCACCTAGATTTGATTAGAGCTTTGGCCAAAGAAAAAGGTCTCATCAGTCAAGATATTTTTGCTAAAGTCGTTTCCATTAACAACTTTCCCAAGAGCACTGGTTTATCTAGTTCTGGTTCTGGTTTTGCCGCTTTAACCTTGGCAGCCACCAAGGCCTTGAGTTTAGATTTGTCAGAAAAAGAATTGTCAATTTTGGCGAGAAAAGGCTCTGGCACAGCTTGTCGCTGTGTTTGTGGTGGTTTTGTCGAATGGTTGGATGGTGATCAGTCTGAGACCTCTTATTCTCAAAGTTTTGCCAAGCCAGATTCTTTTATAATTCGAGATTTAGTGGCGATTGTTTCTGAAGACAAAAAAGACCTTAGTTCAACCGAGGGTCATGATTTAGCTCAGTCGAGTCCATTTTTTCAAGCTCGTCAGGCTAAGATTCAAGCCAAGCTCTTGGCAACAAAAGAAGCGATTTCAAATCAAGACTTTAGAGCTCTAGGTGAGTTGGTAGAGGCGGAGGCTTTGGAGTTTCATAGTATTCTTTTGACCAGTCAGCCAACAATTTTGTTATTTTATCCTGGTACTGTGGAAGTCATGCAGGCTGTCAGAAAACTTCGCCAAACTGGCGTGCCAGCTTATTTCACAATTAACACAGGCTTTAATGTTCACGTTTTGACTTTGCCAGAGCATGAGCAGGTAGTAATGAGTGTTTTACAAGAATTACCTAGCGTCAAGAAAATTATTGCTTCTGGAGTGGGAGTAGCACCAAAATTTTTGGATAAACATTTGTTTTAGTTGAGTTGCCTTGTCAATTTCTTAGAATTTCACCTGCGAACTGTTTTGCTCATACTGTTTAACTACCTCTTGGCAGTAAATGTAGCGCCCGTAGTCAAAAGCCTTTTCTGAGATGTTTTTTTCATTGTTTTCATCGACTTTGACGATTTCTTGGACAAATTCCTGACCAACACTGCCAGCTTCTTTGGCTTTTTCAGCCAAAACCTGAATCTGTGACAAGCCTTCTTTGCCTAGTTTTTCAAAGTCCTGTTTTTCAAAATTAAATTCCCGATCTTTTCGCCATGGTAGGTTAATTTGATCTGGCAATTTTTCTTCGATCTGAGAGAAAACATTATTGGACAGCCAACCTTGAGACTTGGCTAATTTATAGGCAAAGAAAAGTAGGAGAGCAGTAATTAAAATGATCAGTAATTTGCGGGGCATTGCTTTATTTTAGCATGCGCGCCATAGTGCGTGTGCTAGGACTCGAACCTAGAACCGCCAAGGTATAAGCTTGGAGCTCTAACCAATTGAGCTACACACGCTTGAATCAAAGAGATGAAGAAATTTTACCAGAGATAAGGCGCTTTTTATAGAAGGAGCAAGAGCAGAGCACCAATGCCTAAGGCACCTAGTCCAGCTTTGACGTAGTTGATCCAATCAGCTGGGCCACTTTCGGTGGGAACTACCACTGGTCTAACAATGGTGGTTTCACCACTTGGCAGTTTACACTGAGCATCGGTTGGATTGACGTCTAAGCGACATTGACCGTTGTAACAGATGTGACTAATGTTGGCACAGTCGGCGTTAGCTTGGCAAACATCGTTACAGCCAACAGTAGTGATGACAGTAGTGACAGAAGGAGTGACTGTTTTAGTACCAGTAGGAGTCACGGTGCCGGTAGGAGTAATTGTCCCAGTAGTGGTCACTGTGCCAGTAGGAGTGACTGTGGGCTCATCGGTGGGAGTTACGGTCACAGTAACTGTAGTTGTAATGGTGGGAGGAGCCTCACAACAATTCTCAGCATTTGGCTCATCCACACAAGCGTCTAGATATCTGTCGTCGGCACAGTATTTGACAATGTTGCCAGCAGTGTCTGTTTCTGCAGTAGAAATACAGACAAAACCTTCTTCACAGTCATCGGTATTACTGCAACCTTTTTCACCACAAGTGAGCAATTCTGGCCCTGGTGGGGCACTACAACAACTTTCAACACTAGGATCAGCGGCACAAGCCTCTTCATAGGCTTCTTTGGCACAGTATTTATTGCCGTCTTCAGCTTCAATACAGATGTCGGTTCCAGAACAATCACTATTGGTGACACAGCCTTCTGCTCCACAAGCTAGTTTGTCTGGTTCAGTAACGTCAAAGACTAAAGTACAGGTTTCAAGTTTTTCAATAAAAGCAGCCGGTTTAGACTGAGGGACATTAGGAGCAACTGGAGTGGTGTTCTGATTTTGACTGATCAAGAAAACACTAACTGCACCGCCAACAAAGATTAAGAAACCAAATAACATCAAAACAGCTTTAAGGTTGTTTTTGTTATTCATCTTGCTCGCGCCTTTTTGAGACTTGAGGTAAGTGGTAGGTTGTTGATCTTTGGTTAGCATGGTTTTTATCTTAAGAAAGCTCTTTCTAACATCACGGCCATTTCTGCGCGGGTGATAGCGCGGTCAGGACAGAAATTGAGTGGGTTA
>DITI01000052.1 GCA_002422765.1 Candidatus Pacebacteria bacterium UBA6188
GAATTAAAGTGATTTTAGTCGAAGAAGCCTTGGGTTTTTAAGTTGCTTATTCACTAGTTTTATAATAGACTCAATAAAATATGAAACAAAAAGTTGTCACTCTTTTGTTGGTAGTTTTGATTGCCGGATTGATGTCGATGGTGGTGATTGGAAGTCAAAAGAAAGAGCAAGAAGCTGCAGAGCAAAAGGTGGCAGAGATTAAGTCTGGCGAACCAGTTTATTATTACGGCGTGACTTGTCCCTATTGTCAGGTTGTGCAGGCCTGGTTGGAGGAAAACCAAGTTCTTGATAAAGTGCCTTATACTAAAAAAGAAGTTTGGAATAGTCGTCAGAATGCTGCTGAATTAGCCAAGGTTGCTGCCAGTTGTGGTATCAATGCTAGTGAAATTGGGGTGCCTTTTCTTTTTGCTGAGGAAAAGTGTTTGATTGGCGCTCCAGATATTATTGCTTATTTCGAAGCCAAGTTGGCAGAAATGGGTTCTCCAGTTGATCCAGCCAAGAATCCACTCAATCAAGATACTCAGGATTTAGATCAGGCAGAGGAGGCTACCAATGAAGCTTCTAACTAGTTTAATTTCTTTATTTACTTTTCTAAGTTTAGCTCCCAAGGCTCAGGCAGTTTGCCCGATTTGTACAATTGCGGTGGGTGCTGGCTTGGGTTTTTCTAGATACCTAGGCATAGATGACACAATTACAGGCTTGTGGATTGGCGCCTTGATTCTTTCTAGTGCTTTGTGGACTGCTGGTTGGCTCAAGAGTAAAACTTGGAAGATTCCTCACAAAACTGCTCTTTCAATCGTCTTTTTTTATCTTTTAGTGGTGCCACCTTTGTTTTGGATGGACATGATCGGACACGAAGGCAATCAAATGTGGGGTGTGGATAAGATTTTACTTGGTACCGCCATTGGTTCTTTGGTTTTTACCGCTGGTTTTTTCTTGGATAAATATTTGCGCTCTATTAATGAAGGTAAAGTTTTTGTTTATTTTCAAAAAGTAATCTGCCCTGTGTTATTATTGAGTTTGACCAGCGTTTTGTTTTATCTCATCGTTGGTTGAAAGGTAAGTTATGGCTAAAAGTCTTTCTATGGATCTAGATGGTTTCATGAATAAAATCAAAAAAATGGAGCATGGAGAAAAACTTGATCTTTCTTCTGATGAAGATCTTTCGATTGCTATCATGAATCTAATTAGTATCGAAGAACACTTGTTTTTTACGGCTAATAAAACTGGCAAAGCTAGCTACTACGATTTGCTTTACGAAATCCGCGAGATTCGTAAGCAACTTCTAAAGAGAATCATCAAACAATACGAAGGTGAAGTTTGGTGTATCAGCAAGCACTTGCTGGCTTCATCTATGCGTTTGATGGAAGTAGGCACCAAAGCTTTAACCAAAGGCGATAATAAAGATGCAGAAGATTTATTCAAAAAATCTTATGATCTCTACACCTTGTTTTGGGGTTTAAACATGGGGGCAGTTAAGTTGGACGGCATTAAAAAAGACAAGTCATTGGCGGCCAAAGTCGACTTCATTAGTGATGATAAACCAGCCAAGAAAAAAGGCCAAGCCAGCGTTTTTGATAAATTGGGCGCAATGGTCAAAAAAGCGATTGATTGTTGTATCGAATAGGTGCATACTTTTCTTAGAAGGAGATCTTTTATGAAAAGATTAATTTTTCCGGTTTTTGCTATTTTGTTTTTCTCACTGCTTTTGCAGGAGGTCTTTGCTGTGGAGATGAAAGCTAGGGAGCCAATTGGTACTCCAACTAAAATTAGACAAGAAGCGAGAGAAGAGTTGCTAGAGGCCAAACAAGAAATGTTGGAAAACAGAGAAGAACTGGTGGAAATTGCCAAGGAAGATCGTGAAGCATTCCAAGCCAAACGTTTAGAAAAAATGTCTGAAGTTGCTAAGCAAGTCAAGGTTTTGCAAGAAGAGAGGGGCGATGAGAAGTCAGGCATTGGCTTAAAAGTGCGCGAAATCGCTCGTAATCAAGTTGAGGCTCAAGAAAAAATCAGCAATAAATTGGCAGAAATGGAAAAGCGCAAGATTTGGGTCAAGAAAATGCTTGGTTATAACAAAGAAGCCGTTTCTTCAATTCAAGAAGAAATCGCAGCTAATCGTGCCAGGGCTGAGGAATTATTAAAGTTGCAAGAAGAGAGCACCGATCAAGAGGAAATTGCTGAGATTGAAACAGCCATTGCTGCTTTGACAGAGCAAAATGCTTATTTGCAAGAATCAGTAAGAACAGAAATGCAAAATCAAGGTGTTTTTGGCTGGTTTAGAGGCTTTTTTAAGAGAGACTAAATCTTTTCCTTGATGAAATCTCTGACGCCTTGCCATTGATTGGCTCCAGCTTTAGGTAAAAGAATAAAGGCTCCAGCTTGACTGGTACTGCTTTGCAAAACGTTTTCTGGACTCAAATTGATGTTTTGAATTGTAAATTCTTTACCATCAACCAATAGAGGGGCTAATTTTTTAGCACTTTCCAGATCTAGATTGCTGTTAACATGCTTGCTCATGGCCTCATAAAATTTAGGTAATTTTTTGATTGTTTCTAACTCAAAGAGTTTGTTGCGGATGGCAGTTAAAAGTTCTACTTGACGACGACTGCGATCATAATCACTGGAACTATGGCGTGAGCGCACATAAGCCAGAGCCTCATGTCCCTCCATTTTGACCTTCCCAGCCGGATAATAAATATGTTCGTAACGACAAGTAAATTTACTTTCAAGAGCAAAACCACTCGAATTAGCCGTCATTTGAGCAATCTCTTCAGGAGAATAGCCACATGGATCGAGTTGAGCACCATCAATTGGATACCAAGGATCGTCTAGAGTTTGACTCACTTCAACCTCAATGCTTTTTAGTTCGTTGCCAATGGTTCTTTTGAAACCAACAAAATCAATACCAACAAAATATTTGATTGGTAAGCCAGTAATTTGAGAAATTTTTTGACTCATAAGTTCTAGACCATCATTAATTTGACCTTTTTGACTCATGCCTCGACTCATCAGGGCATTAACTTTATAACCCTCACTTAAATAAAGATCTCTAGGTATGGAAATAAAGCTAATTTTCTGTTGAAGGAAATTAATGTGCATGACCTGAATTACGTCGCTTAAAAAACCACCTTGATGTCCAGCACCACCATAGCCAGCCAAAAGAACAGTGAGGGAATCTTGGTTTTCAACTTCTATTTGACTGAGATCAAATTCTATTTCTTCGCTCAAACCATCAAGATTATTACTAAATTGTTCAGTTTTTTGCAAAGCAAAGTAACGATAGCTGGCGAAGGCAGAAACACTTAGGATGGTGAGGGTGATAAGCAGAAAGACTGAATAAATAAGGTAGCGTTGTTTTTTTTCTAACTGCTTGATTTTTTGGGGCCAAAGCAACATGATTGATCGAGAGTATAAACAATAAGTTGTCAGACAACAAGCTTCGTTTCGAATGATATAATTTAATTCATGCAAAATATTGACCAGCTCAAAGAATTTGTTTTTCCCTATGATTCACATCGTTTTTCTGGTCAGGCGACCGATGAGAGAATCCTTTACATTACCAGAGAACACAAACTGTTTTTATTTTTGAGATTGTTTGTTATTTTTTTTATTGCTTTGGCAATTTTTTTAGCAGCTTGGGTTTTTTCTTTAGCTTTTCATAATATTTTTGCAATTAGTTCTTTGGCTTTTGTTTTTCCTCTAACCTTAATTTTACTGGGATCATTTTCTGTGATTGGTTGGTGGTGGGTATATAGTTTATGGAAGAAAAGTCTGGCGATTCTAACCAATAAACGCTTGGTTAAGCTTGTCTACACAACTCCATTTAATCGTTACAATCAGAGTTTGCCTTTGGACATGATTGTTGATACTAGCTGCAACAATCAAGGTTTTTTTGAGGGTGTTGCTCATTCTTTGCTACAAATAGGCACTTTAACCGCTCGTTCCAGTGCATCTAGCTCTGGAGTTGCAACGGAAGACACCGATCGAGTGAATAAAAAATATTTTTATCTAGAGAACATTAAGTATTGTGAAGATTTGCAACAATATCTAAACAAGATTTTGCATATTTTACGCAATAATAAGAGTGAACTTGAATCTTTTAGACCATTTATAGCTCATTTGAAAGGTCAAAAGAGAGAACAGTTCCTGAACGATTATTCTAAGAAGATTGAAACCAAGGAATAATTAAACTAGTTTTATTTCTATATTTTTCCCAAGCTTGACCATATCTTTTGGCATATGTTTTTTCCAAAGTTGGAATGCCACTACCAAACAAAAGCAATAAAGTTATGTAAATTGGTGAAATAATGGCCAAGTTTTGCCAGCCATTTAAACTGGAAAAAGCCAAGCCATAAATACTCCACCACATTAAAATTTCTCCAAAATAATTCGGGTGTCTAGAATATTTCCAGAGTCCACTTGCAATGAAGCTGTCTTTGTTTTTGACGTTATTTTTAAATTGATATTTTTGATAGTCAGCTGCGGTTTCAATTAGTAGTCCGATAAAAAACAAAGCCAAAAAAAGCCAATTGTTTTTTTGCGAACCATTTAAACTGTAAAAAATAAAAGGCAAACTAATGATAAAAATTGACAAAGCTTGTAATAACCAAAATTTGGCAAAAGACCAAAAATTTTCTCTAATCCCATCAAAGCGTTTGTCTTTCTTGATTTTTAAAATTCTAATAAAAAGGTAGCTAGACAGTCGCAGTCCCCAAACAATTGGTAAAATAATCAGGATAGAAGTGCCTTGTTTGAAGAGTAGATAACTAGCAACAATAATAAAAGTCAGTCCATATGACAAATCAGTTACTTTGTCAGTTTTGAATGAGGCAGCAAAAAAGAAAAATAAGATTTGAATTAACAAGATCAGTAATAGAATTTCCAACATAGTCTTCATTATCTCACAAGCAGCTCTTATGTTAAACTAAGCTTCATGCAGGAAGCAGATCAATTTTTAAGTGCGATTTTAGCCAAGTATGACTACCCTCTCGTTGAGGAGCAGATTGCTAATGAGCCGGTCTTTCCTCGCGATCATTCCAAGCTTTTAGTTTTAAATCGTCAAAGTGCTGAGATGGCCGATCGTCATTTCTATGATTTGCAGAAACTTCTCACTTCCAATGATGTCTTGGTGTTAAATGAAACCAAAGTTTTTGCTGCTAGATTGCTTGGTAAAAAAAAGAGTGGAGGCAAGGTTGAGTTGTTGTTAATCAAGCAAGAAGGCACCGATCTTTTTACCGCTATTTCTAAGCCGGGTTTAAAGAATGGTCAACAGCTTTTTTTCCCAAGAAGAGAACTACAACAGCAGGCATTTGATTTGGCTGATGATTTAAACTTGGAAGATTTTCTTCAAGCTCAAGTTGTTTGGCGAGACCCAGATAGCGCCAAGGTTAAAGTGCAATTTAATTTATCTGGTGTTGATCTATTAAATGAAATTGATCGTTGTGGCCTTACTCCTTTGCCACCTTACATCAAAGCAACTCAAAGTGAAGAGGAAATTAAAGATGAATATCAAACTGTTTATGCCAAAAATCTTGGTTCTGCAGCGGCACCAACAGCTGGCTTGCATTTTACTGATGATTTATTGGCTAAATTAGTTGACAAAGGCGTGCAGATTGAAAAAATTACTTTACACGTTGGTTTAGGTACTTTTGCCAAATTGACGAGTGAAAATTTGAAGGGTAAAACCCTGCACAGTGAATACTATGAAATCAATCAAGAAACTGCATTTCGCCTCAACGAAGCCAAGCAGAAGGGGCGACGTATTATTGCTGTCGGAACGACTAGTGCTCGTAGTTTGGAGTCAGCGGTAGTTAATGGTCAAATTCAAGCCAGAGCCCAGGAAACCAAAATTTTTATTGATCCACCATATCAATTTCAGTTTGTTGACGCCTTGTTAACCAATTTCCATTTGCCCAAGTCCAGTTTATTAATGTTGGTCTCAGCTTTTTGTAGTAGTCCTAATACCAGCAAAGACTTTGTTAATTTTTTAGATTCTAGTGTTGGTTTAGCTTATCAGCATGCTTTAAAAAACAACTATCGCTTCTTTAGTTTTGGCGATGCGATGCTGATTTTATAAGATGGATATTTCTAACGACAAAAAACTAGCGCTCAAAGAAATTTTACACTGGTACGCTGCTACCAGCAAAACTAAGCCTTTTTTAACTCTTGGCGGTTATGCTGGAACAGGTAAAACTACCCTGATTGCTCTTTTACGCAAGGTTCTTTATCAACAAAATCCCAAGTTAAAAGTGGCTTTTGCTGCTTTTACTGGTAAAGCTGCTCGGGTTTTGCAGACTTATTTGCAAAAACACCAGCTGCTTTATAAAGGCGATAGCGTTGGAACAATTCATTCTTTGATTTACAGTGTGATTGAAAATGAACAACATGAAATAGTTGGTTGGAAACGCAAGGAGCAAATTAAAGCAGACCTGATCATTATTGACGAAGCTTCAATGGTTGATCAAAAAATTTGGTTGGATTTGTTGGGCTTTGACATACCAATTCTAGCTGTTGGCGATCATGGACAATTACCACCAGTGGCCGGTCAATTTAATCTCATGGAAAACCCAGAGTTAAAATTAACAGAAATTCATCGTCAGTTGGCTGACAACCCCATTATTAAGCTTTCAGTCATGGCTAGAAAAACCGGCCTGATCAAGCCGGGAAATTATGGCAAAGGAGTGCGTAAATTAAGTAAAAATGATCCAGAATCTGGGGAAATTGTGGAGAATTATCTGCAAAATTTCAATAGTGATACTTTAGTTCTTTGTGGTTATAACAATACTCGCATTAAGCTGAATAATTATCTGCGCTCGCTTTTGGGTTTTGAGTCAGATTTGCCTCAAGCAGGGGATCGAGTGATTTGTTTGCGCAACAAACAACAACATGGTCTTTTTAATGGCATGATTGGCACTTTGCAACAAATTAGTAGTCAAGACGAGAATTTTTTTGCAGTTAATATTGCTTTTGCTGACGGTCAACAAAATTTTGAAGGTTTAGTTGTCAAAAAACAGTTTGGTTCTAACACTGCTTTAAATTTTGGTCGAGAGTGGCGAGCTCTCACGCTCAAAGCTGAACTGTTTGATTTTGCTTATGCCATCACTGTTCACAAAGCTCAGGGCAGTCAGGCCAAGCGAGTAATTTTATTTGAGGAACGCTTCAAGCAAATGTCTGACTTAGACTGGCGTCGTTGGCTTTACACAGCAGTGACCAGAGCAGAAGAAGAACTGATTATCTTGGGAGAGTAGGTTTAAGCTATAATAGCGCTCAAATGCAAATTCGTTTAAATAAATTTTTAGCTTCTTTAGGTTTTGCTTCTCGTCGCAAAGCTGATGAGCTGATTTCTGATGGTAAAGTTCTACTTAATGGTCGTAAAGCTAAATTGGGAGATAAATTCGATCAAAGTAAAGATAGTTTACAGGTAGCTGGTAAGAATATTGGTCCTGCAACAGAGCAATCACTCGAATATTGGTTGCTCAATAAGCCATTTAATGTCGTTTCTACAGTAAGTGATGAGCTTGGCAGAAAAACTGTTTTTGATTATGTCAAAAGCAAGACTGCAACTAGAGTCTATCCAGTGGGACGTTTGGACTTTGAGTCTGAAGGTTTATTGATCTTAACTAATGATGGCGAGCTTGCTCATCGCCTCACTCACCCCAAATATGAAGTCAAAAAAGTTTATAAGGTGATTGCTAATGGCATTTTTTCGCAAAGTAAAGTTGAACGATTACTTCGCGGTGTGAGGTTGGCAGAAGGCAAAATTGCTTTTGATGATTTAGAAGTTTTAGAAAAAGATGGTCGCGACCTGACTCTGCGTATCACCATCCATCAGGGAGTGAAGCGTGAAATTCGTCGAGTTTGCGCTAAAGTGGGCTGGGAAGTGGACAAGCTAGTGAGAGTTAAAATGGGCAATCTTTCTCTCAATAGTTTGACGGTAGGTAACGTGAGAAAATTGAGCACTGAAGAAGTAAATGGTTTGCGTCAGCTAGTTGGTCTCGATCTAATTTTACCCTCCAAGAATTAAGTGTTAGAATGAGCTTATGTGGAATGAGAATTTACAAAATTTCTTACTGAAGACTTTATTTGTAGGACTAACACTTTATGGCACTTGGCTTTTTGATAAGTACGCCATGAAATTCATCAATTTGTGGACCAAAAAAAAAGCTGAACACGAAGCAATTGATCAGACTGTAGTTTCTTTTGCCAAAATTATTTTTAAAGTGTTATTGTGGCTTTTGGTTGCGCTCTTTGTCTTGCAAAATTTGGGCCTGCAAATCACGGCATTGCTGGGTGGTTTGGGTATCGCTGGTTTGGCTATTGCTTTTGCTTTCCAAAAGATTTTAGAAGATGTCTTTTCTTTTTTCCTGATTTATTTTGACAAGCCTTTCAGGGTTGGCGACTATATTATGGTAGGAGTTGATGCTGGTACAGTCAAAAGTATTGGCATGCGCATGACCAGCCTGACCACTCCAGGAGGACAGGAATTATTGATTTCCAATCGCGAGCTAACCAATTCAAGAATTCAAAATTTCAAGAAGATGAAAAAGAGAAGAGTGATTTTTAGTTTTGGCTTAAGCTATGACACTAGTATAGCTAAATTAGAGACAAGTAAATTGATCGTTAGAGAAACTTTTGCTTCTTTGGCAGCTGAAAAAGTACAGCTAGACAGAGTTCACCTCAAGGAATTGGCTGCTTCGGCCTTGGTTTTTGAAGTGGCTTATGATGTTTTGAGTCGAGAATATGCAGAATTCATGGACTTGCAAGAAAAAATCAATCTCAATTTACTAAAAGCCTTTGCTAAAGAAAAAATTTCTTTGGCCTATCCAACTCAAACCATAAAACTACAAAAATCCTCTTAGCTTCTCGCTATTTTTCTAAAAAAAGAGTACAATACCTTCTTTATGCAAATTCGAAACATCGCTATTATTGCTCACGTTGACCATGGTAAAACTACCCTGATTGATGGCATGCTCAAGCAAACTCACGCTTTTCGTGAGAATCAGTCTGAGATGAGCCAAAGTACTATTTTGGATAGTAACGATTTGGAAAGAGAAAAAGGCATTACTATTCTCGCCAAAAATACTGCTGTTTTCTATAAAAGTGTGGCTGGTGAAGATTATAAAATTAACATTATCGACACCCCAGGTCACGCAGATTTTGCTGGTGAAGTAGAGCGCGTCATTAGTATGGCCGATGGAGCCGTCCTTTTAGTGGATGCTGCAGAAGGTCCTTTACCACAAACTCGTTTTGTTCTCGAACAAGCCCTCAAACAAAAACTCAAGATGATTGTGATTGTCAACAAAATTGATCGCCGTGATGCTGAGCCAGAAAAAGTTTTATCTCAAGTTGAAGAATTATTTTTAAATCTAGTTGATGATGAATCACAATTACTTTTCCCAATTCTTTACGCAGTGGGTCGTGATGGCAAGGTTTGGGATGACTTGCCAGCCAATGAAGTTGGCAATGCCGAACTAATTGCTAAGCATCCTGGAGATTTACATCCAATTTTTGAAGAAATTGTACGCACTGTGCCAGCTCCCAAAGTTAATGGCGAATTGCCTTTCAAAATGCAGGTTTCCACTTTAGACTTTGACACTTATAAAGGCACTTACGCAATCGGCAAGGTTTCACAAGGATTAGTTAAAAGAGGACAACGCTTGGTTATTTTAAATGAAAATGAAAAAGTTGGTGAAATGTCAGTGGCTCACTTGATGACCAGTGATGGCTTAAGTCGCCAAGAAGCTGAAATCAGTCAGCCAGGAGATATTATCGCTATTACTGGCGCTGAAAATATCGCTATTGGTCAAACTTTAGCTGCTTTGGGAGAAACTCAAGGTTATCCCAATATCACCGTCACAGAGCCAACACTTAAGATTCGTGTGGCTGCCAACACTTCTCCTTTTGCTGGTCGAGAAGGTGATTTTTGCACTATTCGTCAAATTGCTGAGCGTTTACGCAAAGAACAAAAGACCAATTTAGGCCTGAGAATTGAAGGTTTGGAGGGTGGTTCTTTTAATGTTGCTGGTCGTGGCGAATTACATTTGGCTATTTTGATCGAAACTATGCGTCGTGAGGGCTACGAAATGGAACTTTCCAAGCCTCAAGTTATCATCAAAGAAGTTGATGGTGTCAAAATGGAACCTTATGAAGAGATGACCATTGAAATTGCTAAAGAATTTACGGGCGTGATTACTGAGGAATTAGGTAAAAGAAAAGCTAATTTGATTGACAGTATCACTAATGATAAAGGTGTGACCCGCATGGTTTATGAGGTTAGTAGCCGCAATATTTTGGGTTTTAGAAGTCAAATTTTGACCAAAACCAGAGGTAATGGCTTATTCAGTTCTCAACACTAACAGGAGCATATTCTAAGAAACGAGAACTGAATAAGCCATTACCTCT
>DITI01000019.1 GCA_002422765.1 Candidatus Pacebacteria bacterium UBA6188
CTTCTTTATCTCAAAAAAATAAAATCCAAGGAAAAAATGATTATTATCTCTTGGTCAGTCGCTTAGTACCATACAAAAACATTCCGGCAGCTATTTTGGCTTGTCAGAAATTGGGTCGCCGCCTTGTCATCGTTGGTGAAGGACCAGAAGAAAAAAAGCTAAAAAAGATCGCTAAAGCTTCCACCATTTTCAAAAAAAATCTCGAACAAAATGAATTAAATAAACTTTATCAAAATTGTCGCGCCGTGCTTAGTCCAGGCCTAGATGATTTTGGCATTGCTGCCTTAGAGGGCAACCTTTTTGGCAAACCGGTGCTCATCAACTCTTTGGCTGGTGCCAGCGAACTCATTCAAGATGGTCTTCACGGCATTCATCTTCCTTACCAAGAGGGAGATTCTCAAGAAACTATTGCTCGAAACCTGATTAAAAGTCTTCTCCGCTTGGAAAAAAGCCAATTTAGCTCGCCAAGCCTTTGCCAAAATGCGTTAGAATATGATACAAATAGTTTCGTTCGAAGTTTTGACCAAGCTCTACAAAAAGCTTATAAAGCCAAAATAGAAGGAAAATTATGATCGACAAAAAACATATCTACGCCGTTCTCCTTGCTGGAGGTGGTGGTACCAGACTTTGGCCCAAATCCAGAGTCAAAACTCCCAAACAATTCCTCAAGCTCACTGGTCCTGCCACCATGATGCAGGTAGCAGCTGCTCGCATCAACAAAATTGTTGATTGGCAAAACATCATCGTTGTGACCAACCAAATGTATTTGGAAGAAGTCAAAAAACAATTACCAGAAATCAACCCAGAAAATATCATCGCCGAACCAGAAAAAAGAGATACGGCAGCGGCCATGCTAATTGGCGCTCTTTACGCCAAAAGCAAAGATGAAGAAGCAGTGGTAATCAATGCTGCTAGTGACCACGTGGTAGATAACTTGGAAGAATTCACCAAAGTGATGCAGGCAGCTGTCGAAACTGCCGCCCAAAATCCCTACTTGGTTGCCGTAGGCATCACCCCTTCTTACCCGACTAGTGCTTTTGGCTACATCAAGGTCGGTCAAGACATCAAAAAGATCAAGAGAGACCTGATGCTTTTTAAAGTTGACAGCTTCACTGAGAAACCAAACCTAGCCACCGCCATTGCTTTTATTTCTACCGGTGCTTATTTCTGGAATGCCAACATGTATGTCTGGTCAGCCAAGGAACTTAAGGCTGCTTTTGCCAAACTCATGCCGGGCATGTTGGAAATTTGCCAAGACTTAGACAAGCTAAATAGCCAAGATTTTCACAAAGCTTTGCCAGCTGTTTATAAAAAAATTGAAAGCATCTCTATTGACTACGCCATTAGTGAAAAAGCGGACAACTTGGTCCTCCTACCAGGTGATTTTGGCTGGAATGACGTGGGGGATTGGAAGGTCGTTTATGATTTGGGCAAAAAAGACCTTTCTGGCAATGTCACCATCGGTGATGAAAAAGAGACTCGCACTCTAGCCGTCAATGCTCACAACAACTTAATTCACACTGATGGACGCTTGGTGGCTATTTCTGGCATTGATGATCTGGTAGTGATTGATACTGATGAAATTCTGATGATCTGCCCCAAGAGCAAAAGTCAGGATGTCAAAAAACTAGTTGAAAGACTCAAAGAAGAGAGCAAAAAAGAATACCTTTAAAAAAATATGACTTACGATCAACAAAAAAGAATTTTAGATTTAGTGGTGGCCTACACTCTAGTGATCGCCTTTTTACCTTTTTGGTTGATTATCCCTTTACTGATCTTTTTTGATTCTGGCTGGCCAGTCATTTTTACCCACAAGAGAGTGGGTAAGGGAGGAGTGGACTTTCAGCTTTTCAAATTTCGCTCCATGGTGCTAAATGCTGACGAAATCTTACATCAAAAAAACCACCGCTTGCTCAAAAAATTCAAACAAGGAGATTGGAAAATTGCCGCCAAAGATGATCCGCGTATTACCCCTCTTGGCAGATTTTTACGCGCCTTCACCATCGATGAATTTCCTCAATTATTCAACGTGATCAAAGGTCAGATGAGTATGGTTGGCCCTAGAGCTTACGTGCGCAAAGAATTAGAAGAGCAAAGCAAAAAATACCCCGCCACCAAAGCATATATCCCTCACATTTTATCAGTCAAACCTGGCATCACCGGACCTTGGCAAACTAGCGGTCGCAATGAAATTCCTTTTGATAAAAGAGCCAAAATGGACGCACAGTATGCTATGAAACAAAGCATCAAGAATGACTTTCTAATCCTCCTCAACACTCCCAAGGCTATGCTCTCAAAATGGTAGCCTCAAAACTCTGAGTCTGCTATACTAGATCTCTATGCCCGCTATAGATCAACTATCAGAAGAAATTCTCCAACAATTTTCCACCAAACAAGAAGAGCCTGCCACGAATTCTTCTCCAATAGAAGAAACTAAGCCTCCTACCAAAAAGAATAAATTTTTAGGTAAAACTTGGCAAAAAGTATTGGCAATTTCCATACTGTTTTTGCTAGTTATCTTTACCAGTGTGCTTAGTTATACCCTTTTGGTCGTGAGAGAAATTAAACAAGTAGCCGATGTCGCTACTCCCATTGTCTTTGAAAGCAAAAACCTCTTGGCTAGCCAAAACATCATGGCTCTGCCAGAAAAAATCACCCAACTTCAAGAAGTGAAAGCTCAGGTAGAGAATAAATATCAAAAACTGGCTTTCTATGGCAAAATTCCTGGACTAAGCAATTATTATCAAGATGGTCAGAGATTATTGCAGGTAGCCGATCACGGTCTGAGTGTGGCAGAAAAAAGCTTAACTGCCTTAATTCCCTACACCGACTTGCTTGGTTTTCAAGGTGAGGGCACTTTTACTGGTGGCACCACTCAAGACCGCATTGTCTTAATTCTTGAGACACTCAAAGAAATCCAGCCCACTATCGAAGAAATTGATCAAGAAAGCAAAATTATTGTCAGCATTTTGAATGAAGTCGAGGCTTCGCGCTATCCAAAAACAATTGCCAATCAAGAAATTAGAAGCAAGATTTTAGAAATCCAAGACAAAGCCACTTTATTTAGTCAGACTTTTTCTGATTACAAGCCAGTGATTGCTTCTCTGAGCAAGATGGCTGGAGCCGAAGAAGCGCAAAAATATCTAGTTCTTTTCCAAAATGACAATGAACTGCGTCCTACCGGCGGTTTCTTGACTGCTTACGCTATCATTAGTGTCGACAAAGGAGTAGTTACTTCTGAAAAATCAGATGACATTTACGAATTAGATCAGAAATTTACCAAGAGAGTTGCTATCCCTGATGTCTTAGGTAAGTACCTAACCACCGAGAAATACTATCACCTGCGTGATATGAACATTTTCCCAGATTTCAAAACTTCCATGGAAGAATTTTATGAAAACTACAGTACAGTGCGAGGAGAACCAAAGGATATTGATGGCATTATTGCTGTCGACACTTTTGTTTTAAGCGAACTACTCAGAGTCATTGGACCAGTTGATGCACCAGGCTATGGAACTTTTTCAGCAGAAAACAGTCCCAAGTGTGATTGCCCTCAAGTCGTCTATGCGCTCTCTGAAATCATCACTAAACCCACTCCTTATTTGCGTGAAGATCGCAAAGGAGTTCTGGGACCACTGATGAAATCAATTTTGGCCAAAACTTATGATCTAGATAAAGCTAAATTTCCTGAATTATTCAAGGTCGCTCAAGCCAGCATCGAAGGTCGCCATTTGCAGATGTATTTCATGGATGAAACCACTCAAAAAGCTGCTGAGCAAATTAACGCCGCTGGTCGACTCTATGAACTCAAAAACAATTTGAAAGCTTGGACTATGGGAGAAAACATGGACTTTTTGGCCATCGTTGACGCCAACCTAGGTGGCGCCAAATCCAACCTTTTCACCAACTACGAGGTCAAGCAAATCATCAGCGCTCCAAATGCTGGTCGACTAGAAAAAACTATAGAAATTACTTACAAAAACACTCGCAAAGCTGACAACTGCAATCTCGAAGCCGGACAACTTTGTTTGAATTCCACTCTCAATGATTGGCTACGCATCTACTTGCCAAAGGGAGCAGAGTTGATTGAAATTCAAGGCATTAGTAATGAAGCCAGTGTCTATGAAGAAGCCAATCTCACCGTAATTGACGGCTATTTCAGCTTAGAACCCTTAGGCTTAGCTAAAGTCAAATTAAGCTACAGTATTCCTTACACTGACGAAGTTAACTACAACTTGAAGATGTGGAAACAAGGTGGCATTGATGCCGTGCCGGTTTTGATTGACGTCACCGGTGGAGAAGAGGAATTGTTGATGGATAAAGATTTGGAGTATTCCACTGTCTTCTAAATTCTTCATATGACACATTCCTTCCAAACAGAAGCGATTATTCTCAAGAGAAGCAATACTGGCGAAACAGATCGCATTGTCACCCTCTTGTCTAAAGAT
>DITI01000017.1 GCA_002422765.1 Candidatus Pacebacteria bacterium UBA6188
ATTGTACCATTTTTTTTGATTTGCAGAAGTGTATATCTGCTGCAACTTGGATTTTGTCTACAAGATGAGCTGAAACCAAATAAAGAAAACAGTAAATTATGCTTGAAAGTTGTTAAAAATTTATACCAGCGCATTATTTGTTCAAGTTTTTCTTAATTTTCAATAGAAGAGTAGAGAAGTCCTCCTTTAATTCTTTCTCATCTTTGGAAAAATTTCTTTTTAAAACCAACACTAAATCAAGATTCGAGCTAAAGAAAGCCTGATCTTTTTTCAATTCTTCTTCTAGGAGAGAATAAATCAAGCGACGATAATAATTGCGCTGAGTAGCTTTGCTTAGTGCGCCTTTAGGGCTTATACAGGCAGCCTTAAACCCCGATTCATTTACTCTAAAATAGCTCAAAAAATATCTTGAAGTAAGCGTTTTTGAGCCTTCTTTTGAAAAAACAGTAGCATTTTCCTTATTGGAAAGATTGAGGCGATATTTTTTAGCTAACATTCAGCGATTTACCAGTGCTTAGCCACTGCTAGTTTTTTACGTCCTTTAGCACGACGTCTCTTAATGACTACCTGACCAGTCAAGGTTTGCATTCTTTTTAAAAAGCCATGCATACGCATTCTTTTTTTCTTTTTAGGATTCNNAGGATTCCATGTTCTTTTCATAAGGCTAAGATTATATCATGTATCAAGACACTCTAAAAGGCATAGCTATATAAAAATAGTCATTTCGCTCTTTATCTTTAAAAATAGCAGGCTTTAAACTCTCGTTCATGCCAAAAAATAAAGTCTCTGGCTTTACTGCGTTAATAAAATCAATTAAATAATTAACATTAAAAGCAATTTCCCCGTTCATTCCTGATTCATTTTTAATCTCAATCTCCCCAGAGTAGTCGCCAAAAGAAGGAGATTCTGAAAAGATTTTCATCTGATCTTTTTGAATACTGATTTTAACAATATTAGAAGCATCTCTGGAAAAAATTGCTGCTCTTTTGAGTTGGGTTAAAAAAGTTTCACTATCAAATTCAACTTGCAAATTAAAATCTGGAGGAATAATTTTTTCATAAGGAGGGTAGTCACCCTCAATCAGGCGAACATACATCTCTACGCCACTTAATTTGAAAAGCAATTGCTTGAGTTCTTCTGAAACCAGAATTTCCACCTCATCAACATTATTCTGATGAGCGATTCTATAAAGCTCGTTTGTCGCTTTAGCTGGGATTAAAATCGTTTTTTTCTCAGTAGAGCCGAGCTCACTTAAAAACAAATTACTTAGACGAAAACCATCTGTTGCGACCACCTCTAAACCTTCTTCCTTAAACTTAAAAAGAAGAGCAGTTAAGATCGGGCGACTTTGGTCTGTTCCGGCACAAAAAGTAACTAGATTTTGAATTTTTTCCAGATTAGCGATGCTTATTTTAAAAGAATCGCCGTCAACCTCTGGAAAATCTGGAAACTCTTCACTGCTTTGACAAGACAACTTACTGATTGTTTTACCTTGACTAATAACTAGAGAGTTACCTTGCAATTCTAATTCTAACTTACCACTCTCTAGAGAATTGATGATACTGCGGAAAAGTTCCCCATTAACTATCAAGTCTCCTGAGTCTTTGGTCTCGACTATTAGTTCTGTTTTAATTCCTAAATATAAATCTGTCGCTGATAAGGTTAACTTATTTTCTTTAACACTAAGTAAAATCGAAGAAAGTATAGAAATTTGATGTTTAGTAGGAATGACCTTTTGTAAGTAACTTAGGGAATTTTTTAAATTTTCTTGTAAAACTGTTAGTTTCATATTCTCTTTATTTAATTATATATTTTTAGTAGTTGTAGTAGTAGTGTCTGTGAATAAGTTAACAAAGGCGCTTTTTAGATCTGGTTTTACTTTTAAATTTGTTGTGTGAAAGCCTGTCTTTTTTGTTAGTAAAAATGTTGAATCTCGTTGATAGCTGTCTAAAAGATGGAAGAGTTTTAAACAGTCCTATAAAGTTTTTCAGTTTTTGTTAACAAGCTTTCAACTTCTTTTCTACAAACTTTTCCACAATTGTTGAAAAGTTCTCTATTTTAAATCTAAAATGTCGCAAAAAGATTCATGAATCAATTAATTTGAGATGGCCATTAACGACATTTTCATCGCTGAGACGTCCTGCTGTACGTTTTGATTTAGAATTAAATCTTGTTCAATTTTCTTAACAGCGTGAATAACACTACTATGATCTCTGCCAGAAAACCACTCTCCAATTTCTTCTAGGGGAATTTGGAGTTCATTTCTAAGCAAATACATAGCAATATGTCTAGCCTTGACCAGTTCCTTGCTTCTTCTTTTACCTCTCACTGCGCTTTGTTTAATGCGGTAGTGGTTAGCAACTGTCTTAATAATATCTTGAGGTTTGGCTCTAATGATTTTTTGTTGATTGTGTTTAACCTCACTTTGCAAAATTTTATCAATTAAAGCTGAATCTAAGCTTAAATTCTGCAATTCCACGGCTGAGCGAATTTTTTTAATAATACCCTCAATTCTTCTGGCGCTGTCAACCTGACTAGCAATTCTCTGCGCTAATTCGATTGGAATGTCTAGTTTGTTTGCCTGAGCTTTGAGCAAAAAAATGGCTGTTCTTAGTTCGAAAGTTGGTTGTTGGATATCGATCATTAAGCCGGCCTCGAAGCGAGATCTAAGTCGATCTTCCAATAGACTAATTTCCTGAGGTGGCCTATCTGAAGTAAGAATAATCTGCGAATTAATAGAGGTCAAAGCATTGAAGGTGTGAAAAAATTCTTCCTGAACCGCGGTTTTTCCAGCAATAAATTGCACGTCGTCGAGAAGTAAAAGGTTGGTTTTGCGGTATTTATTTTTTAGTTGCAGGGTGTTATGGCTTTTTATGGCGCGAACAATTTCATTGGTAAACTGTTCCCCTGAAGCATAAATAATTTCTGCCTCAGGATTATTTTGTAAAACATGATGAGCGACAGCATGAATTAAGTGAGTTTTGCCTACTCCCACCCCTCCATAGAGAAAAAGGGGGTTATAGCTGGTGCCTGGGTTGTTGGCGACAGCAGTGGCGGCGGCATGAGCCATCTCGTTGCTAGAAGAAACAGCAAAGCTTTCGAAAGTATAGTCTTGACGTAGGCCAATTTGACCAGCTCGCACCTTGAGTCTATCAAAAGTGTTGTTGTTGATATTGGCTTGAGAGAAAAGCTCTTCTACGGTGGGAGATTGCCTACTACTCACTTCTGAAGGGAAGGACTTATTGTTTAATAAATCATTTTTAAATTCTGCATAATTTTGTCTATCAATTTTTTGTTTTTGATTGAGTCTCTGATCGATCCTTTCATTATTAGCGCTCGGGCCGGGAGATTTATTTTCTGTTTTTTGTCTTAGGTCGGTTACCACGAACTCTATTTCCAGCGGCTTGTTAATATATTTTTCTAGGGAATTTTTGATTTGTGAATATAAATTTGACTTAAGATTGGTGACGTGAAAAGCGGTCATGCAACTAATAGTAGCTATGGCTTTTTGATCATTTTCAATGCGAATAGAGGTGAGGGGACTAGGAATAATCCAGGTGTTAAAAAAAGCAGGACTAAGACTAGCTTCTAGATCAGTCTTAGTCATTTGCCAAATTTGCTTAATGGTCTCAGCATCATAAACTTGCTCTGACATCGAGTGGTCTTTCTTAAATTAGTTTAATAGTGGGGCAGAAAACAGGGTGTTTTTGTTTGTTTTATAAAAACACTATCCACTTATACACAAAGTTTTCCACAGCTGACAAGGGGCAATTTTCAAATTTGGGTAATTTTGATTAAAATGAATGAAGGCTTAAGCTCTATTTGGGGGGCTTGTAGTCATTTATGCTATAAACACCGTGCTGATCAGGCTTGATTGGGCCTCCCACCGAGGAGTTTTTATCATTTTCATCTTCACCAAAAATAGTTTTTAGTTCGACTTGCTTACCTTCATCTCTCTTTTTTAATTCTTCATCTGGATTGAAAGTTAGTTTGTCTCTTTTGAGTGCGGCTTCTGATTTTTCATCAGCATCTTTAAGAGGATCTTCACCAATCTTTATTTCCGGAGACTGCCATTTTAACTTATTGTTGTCAGCGCTTCTTTCTTGAGAGTCTCTTAGGTTTTGTCCATTAACTAGGCGTTGTTTTCTTAGTTCGCGACTTTTTTTGTAACTTTCAAAACTTTCAGATCCGGGCCTAGAAGCAGCTTGAATGTCTTTTTTAGTTTCTCTTTCGTCTTTTTTACGCAGTATTTCCTCTGGATTAGTAGTAATAACTTTATGTTCTTCTGGAGAAGCAATAACTCTAAGAGCAACGTGATTTTGACCAGCAAAAAAGACTCCCTCACCAACATCAGAGGAGACCAACAACTGTCTTTCACCCTCAGAGAGATAGAAAGTTTGAGTCAAAATAGGAATGGAAGCAGTGGATTGTTTCATTAAAAATTGAATCGAAGCATTGGAAACAATGGCCTTGCCATAGTCATTGCGTAAAAAGTCTTCGACATCCTGAGTGATAGTGGTAATTCCCAGATAGTATTTACGAGCTCTTTTGACCATGGAATAAACAAAAGCTGCGCTATCTGGATGCATCATAAAGTACCAAGCCTCATCAATGACCAGAATACGTCTCTTCAAATTCTTTTTAACTCTAGTCCAAATAAAATCAAGAATCACATACATGGCAATGGGGCGAAGTGATTCTTCCATTTCTTTGACTGAGAAAACCGTAAATTGAGACTCAATATTGATGTTAGAAGCTTGGTCAAAAATACCCCGATAAGAACCAGTGATGAATTTTTCTAAGCGAGCTGCAATGTCATCACTCTCATCCTGCTCCATGCCAATGAGTGCCTTGTAGAGATCTTCCATGAGAGGCGGGGTGTTTTTCTGGGTGGCTGGATCAGGGGTAATTCCCTTGGCTTTGTAGGCGGCAACAATAGAGCGGTCAAGCAAGGCTTCTTGTTGAGGGGTCATTTCGCCCAACATGACTTTAAGCAAGCCATGAATGGAAAGGATTTTTTGACCTAATTCATTTTCTCCTTCTTCATAGACATTAGAAAGGTCAAAAGGATTGATTTTAGCCTTAGAACCAAAAGTGAAGTTAATATATTCGCCACCAACCATTTTACAAAGTTCTTCATATTCGTGCTCTGGATCTAAGACAATAATTTCTGCATCAAACATGAGTTGACGCAGTAACTCTAATTTAACGGTATAGGATTTTCCAGCACCAGACTTGGCAAAAATTACCATGTTGGCGTTTTCCATTTTAAAACGATCAAAAATTACCAGAGAGTCATTGTGCTCATTGATACCATAAACAATTCCAGTTTCCATGGTCAATTCGGAAGAGGTGAAAGGAAAAGTGGTTGCTAGGGAGGTGGTATCCATGTTTCTGGTCACAGAAAGGCGATCAACACCCATAGGGAGGGTGGTTTTAAAACCCTCATCCATTTGCAGAGCAGATTTTTTGGAGACAATCATCAGTGCCCCCAGAGTGCTTTGTATGCTCTTGGTGATTTTATCCAAAGTCTCTTTGCTGTCTGCACGCACTGTTACATAAAGCCCAAATTGAAAAAATCTTTCTGAACCGGCGGCTAGTTGTTCACGCATTGATCTAGCATCGCTAAGTTTGATCTCAGTATTAATATTGCTGATTTTTCCAGACCTGATGTCGGAGGTGATTTCAGCCTCCATTTCAGTGATTTTTCTCTTCAAATTGTCGAGAATGTCGCCAGTATCTGAGGGAAAAACAAACATTGAAACATTGGCTTGATGTGGATAGTTAATCAGTGGTGAAAGCCAGTTGGCTGGTACAGCACGAGGGTAACCAGCGATAAATAAAGTTCGAGTGTAGGTTGAGTTAATTTTTTGATAAGTAAAATCCACCTCAATTGCTTCTGGAGCAATAATATCTTGAATGGTGACTAATCCACGAGAAAATTCACCCAATTTTTCTTGAGTGTATTTTTCTACGTCAATTTTCTTTTGTTCTGGAGAATCGACGTTCTTTTTTTTGCCAAAAAGGTTTAGCATGATTTTTAATTTGTTTTTTCTTGATCGGGTGTCTCAAACTTATTTTGTAGCGGTGTAATATCTTCAGAAAAATTCTCCAAGAAATTATTTTCTTGTGGATCAGCGCTCGTGTCGACAGGGTTTGTTTCTGGAGCAACTGGCTCAAGAATCTGTGCTGGAGTGGGAACTTGACTCGTGGTTGAACTAGGCATCGGATCCAGAACTGGCTCTGGCACCTGAGTGCCTAATTGAATTTCTGCCTGCAAGTCAGCGCTCTCATTTGGCACTTCCATTGCTGGAGGGTTTTGATCTTGAGAATCTTGGTTTTGGAAAATAAGTTGATCAGTGTTGGGCGGGTTGTTCTCCATATCAATAGCTGGAGTTTGGACAAAAACTTCTTGAGCCGGCTCTGACATGACTGGTTCCGGCTGAGCTTGAGTTGGAGCTGGAGTCAGATTTAAATCGTTGTTTTGTGTTCCTAGAATTTCTTCTGGAGAGGGGTTGACAGGCACAGGGTTAGCATTTATGTCTTGTACTTCAACAACTGGTGTCTCAGCGACCAGAGGTTCGCTCGAAACCGGTTGGTTGTTTTGAATGGGGGCAGGCTGAGCAACTTGAGTGGGCTGGACAACTTGAGTTGGTTGAGTGTCTTGAATGGGCGTGTCGATCACTGGCAACACAGGCTCTTCAACAACTGTG
>DITI01000030.1 GCA_002422765.1 Candidatus Pacebacteria bacterium UBA6188
GGTAAAAAAGATCAGTCTCATTTAAACGACTACTGCTAGCGCTATGAGAAGCTTTAACTTTATTATTAAAAATCTCTAAAATTGGTCTAGAGCGATTGTAGGTGGATTGACCCAAAACTAAACTTTGTTCCTTAAGAAAAGATTTAGTCTGCGTTGCTTTTTGATCAATGTAAATTTGACCGAAGTAATCTACTCTAGATTTCTTTGCCTGACTCAAATAAACATCAGTTAGACAACTGGTTTTAGGCACCAAGTGTTTCATGTTACTTTCCAATTGCCAAACACTATCATCGTCCAATCTACCCAAAAATAATAGCTGGCAACTAACACCACTCTTTTTGAAAGTTAAATCAACTTTAACTTTGCCTTGTTTTGCTGATCTATCAAGTAAAACCAAATAAAAAACATCTTCCTGTGGTTCCAAGATAAAATCAGTTTTTTGCTCCAATAAAATAAATTTCATTAGCCCACACTCCCTTCCATCTCTAACTCAATTAGGCGATTTAATTCCACCGCATATTCAAGAGGCAACTCTTTGACAATTGGCTCAATAAAACCAGCTACCAATAAAGTTATCGCTTCAGTTTTATCCAAACCTCGACTCATTAGGTAAAAAAGCTTATCTTCCTCGATTTCACTCACTGAGGCCTCGTGCTCAACAATGGCATTTTCACCAGCAATTTTCATGTCTGGGTAAGTGCTGGTTGAAGATTGATCGTCTAAAATTAAAGCATCACATTCCACTTTACTCTTGCTGTTGCTAGCCGCTTTGGCCACATAAACCAAACCACGATAATTACTAGTTCCTCCAGCAATACTGACTGATTTAGCGACGATTTTGGAAGAAGTGTTTGGAGCTAGATGAAGCATCTTGGCTCCAGTATCTTGAATTTGATGATTTTTAGCATAAGCGATGGAAAGCATTTCACCATAAGCACCCTCTTCTACTAAATAACAGCTGGGGTATTTCATGGTCATCTTAGCTCCTAAATTACCATCCACCCATTCCATGATGCCATTTTGCAAAACTTTGGCTCGCTTAGTCACTAAATTATAAATATTACCCGACCAATTCTGGATAGTGGTGTAACGAAAACGAGCGTCTTTTTTGACAAAAACTTCCACCACTGCTGCGTGTAGTGAATATTCGCTGTAAACTGGCGCCGTACAACCTTCCACGTAATGAGCACTTGATCCTTCATCAGCAATAATTAAAGTGCGCTCAAATTGACCCATGCGTGCGGCATTAATACGAAAATAGCTTTGCAGAGGACGTTTGACGTGAGTATTTTTGGGAATGTAAACAAATGAACCGCCTGACCAAGCAGCACCGTTTAAAGCTGCAAATTTATTGTCAGCTGCCGGCACTAATTGAGCAAAATATTCCTTAAAAAGTTCACCATGTTTCTGTAAAGCTTCTTCCATTGAACAAAAAATCACTCCTTGCTCATCTAATTCTTTTTGCAAAGAAGAATAGGCCACTTCACTATTGTATTGGGCTTTGACTCCGGCCAAAAATTCTCGTTCAGCTTGCGGCACTCCCAAACGATCAAAGGTTTCTTTAATTTCACTAGGCACCTCATCCCAAGTTCTTTTTTCTACATCTGTATCTTTGATGAAATAACGAATTGCTTCAAAATCAATTTCTGCCAAACTTGGGCCCCAACTAGGCATCTTCATGCCACTAAAAACTTTTAGAGAAGCTTGGCGAAAATCTCTCATCCACTTGGGTTCATTTTTGCTTTCAGAAATATCTGCAATCACTTGTTTGGAAAGACCGAAATCAAAGCTGAGCACTGATTTTTCTGGCATAGAAAAACCGAATTTCTCACCATAGGCGTCATTGAGTTTCTTTAGCTTGGCTGACTTCATAAATTAGCAAAGCCTTTACTTTCAATCTGCTGCACTAAGTCAGCGCCACCACTTTTAACAATTTGGCCTTTGCTCAGCAAATGCACGCCATCAATATTTAGAAATTGCAAAATCCTAGAATAATGAGTAATGATTAACACTGCAGATTTTTTCTCATTCTTTAAGAAATTAACTGCTTTGGCTACAGCTTTGATGGCATCAATGTCTAAACCGCTATCAATCTCGTCTAGAATTACCAGTTTTGGCTCAATCACCAACATTTGTAAAACTTCCATTTTCTTTTTCTCACCACCAGAAAAACCATGATTAAGAGATCTCTTTAAAAATTCTTCATCAAAATCTAGCAGAGCCATTCTTTCTTTTAAAAATTCTTTGAATTTAAGTGGGGTGAGTCTTTTTCCATGACTTTTTTTGTACAACAATTTCAAATAATCATAAATTTTCACTCCAGGAATTTCTAAAATCTGTTGAAAGGATAAAAATATACCAAGGGCTGCTCTTTGCTGGGGATCAAGTTCTAATAAGTTTTGTTCTACAAAAAAAAGTTCACCTTTGACTGAATAATTGGGATTACCCATGATGCTTTGGGCTAGAGTACTTTTACCAGCTCCATTTTGTCCCATTAGAACATGAGTCTCAGCATTTTTAACTGATAAATCAATTTTATGCAAAATATTTTTTTTATTTAATGAAACTTGAAGATTTTTTATTTTAAGCACGGAAGAAATTCCTTTAATAATTAATTGGTGAAATCTAATTGTTTTAATAAACAAGCTTTGTTGTTGTTTGGACAATGCTCATTGATTGAATAGTAAGTTACTTTGCCGTTTTTTTCCTTGGCTAGCAATTTAGCAGCTGCCATGTTTTTGAGATGATAAGAAATAGTAGGCTGACTTAAAGCAAAATGTTTGACTACATTAGAAACTGTTTGCTTGCCATTTTCTTTCAAAAAAAGAAAAATCTGCATGCGAGAATCAACAGCTAAATTACTAAAACAAGACTGGCAAAAAGATGGTTTCATCACATATAGATCATAATCTATATGTGATGAAATTTCAAGATGTGCTGTTGCCAAATTTGGCAAGCAAATCGCAATAAATTACACTTCTTGCTAACTCAAAATGAAATAATCAAAACTGTGACTCCCAGAATTCTCATCAATGAAATCCATCCCAACCAAGAGACTGGTAGTGAATGGGTGGAGCTATTGCTTGTCGATGAAATCACTGTCGACCTTAGTCTCAGCGACTACACTATTTTTGACAACACAAAACAAATTTACAAATTCACCACAGAACAATTTGTCAATCAACTCTTGGTTGTAGAACTCAGCGGTCTAAATAATGACAGTGACAGCGTTATTATGAAAAACAACAATGCTGAGATCATTGATTCTTTTACTTACACTAAAACCCAAAAAGGCTTAAGCTGGTCGAGAGTTGATTTGCTTGGCAATTTCATCTTAACTGAAGCCAGTAGAAATCAGGCCAACCCTACTCCCACACCAAGTCCTAGCCCCAGTTCTAGTTTAACTCCCACTCCAACTCCAGCAAACAAAACTCCTAGCCCACAACCCAGTCCAACAATTTCCAATAACACTCCAACTCCGACCAAAGAACAGATTGAAGCCAATCCAACTCCAAATCAAACAATAAAAGCCCAAACAGTGACAGACTCAAATCATGAATATTCTTATGATCTGAGTAAAATTAAGTTAGTAGCCACTGACGGTTCAACTATTAAAAGAAACAATCGCTTGGTAGTTTTGAGCGAGACTGAGGGACAAAGGGAGATCGTAAATGCTATAATTGGAAGTTCGTTAATCATTTTGAGCGCTGTATTCCTCATTTATGTTAAGTTCAAAAATAAAAATCGCTAAAAAATATTTAATCGCCTATCTTGCTCCCACTCTCTGGGCAATTTTTATTTTTTTTCTTTCTGCCCAAGAAGTTTTGCCAGGTTTCACTGTTTCTGCCTACGACTTCATCTTCAAAAAAGCAGCTCACATGTTTGTTTATGCCATGCTTTATTTCTTACTCTACAGAGCCTACCAGAAAACTAATCCTCATGATCACTCCAGCAAAATTTATTTAATTCCTGTACTGATTACTTTGATTTATGCCTTGACTGATGAATTGCATCAATCCACAGTGCCCGGCAGATATTCCACACTCAGAGATGCTGGCTACGATATGTTGGGAGTTGCAACTGTATTGTTATATCAATTAAAATTAATCTAACTCCTCCTTGACTTAGAGGATCAAAATAGTACACTTAGATCTAGTAATAAAATATTTATTAGTTATTCAAGAAAGGTCTCATGACTAAATCAGATTTGATCAACGTCGTCGCCAAAAAAGCCCACCTCACCAAGAAAGCTTCTTCCGAAGCAGTGGAATCCATGTTTGACGAAATCATTCGCAGTTTAAAAAAAGGTGACAAGGTCGTTTTGTCTGGCTTTGGTACTTTTTACGTCAGCAAAGTAAAAGACAAACACGTCGAACCTTTTGGTGACAAGGCCAAAAGACAAGTGGTTAAAGGTCACAAGGTCATCAACTTCCGTGTTGGCAAGCCTCTTAAAAAAGAAGTTTGGTAGTTTATTTTTTGCACTTTAATTAAGGATCCAAAAAACCCGCTTTTAAAAGCGGGTTTTTTTAATAACAAAAAAATAAAAATAGCTTAACGCTTTGGAGACTGGCGTTTTCTTCTGGCTTTACCACCCATACCCATTTTACGAGTTTCTTTCATACGATCATCGCGAGTCAA
>DITI01000045.1 GCA_002422765.1 Candidatus Pacebacteria bacterium UBA6188
ACTCTGCTGGCGGCTTTACCGACTTTCTCACGTAGGTAATATAGCTTGCTTCGTTTGACTTCGCCACGGCGTTTTACCTCAATCTTTTTGATACTAGGCATCAAGACTGGGAAGATTTTCTCTACCCCAACGTTGCCTGAGGCAATTTTGCGAACGGTGAAGCTTTTGTTGACATCGCGATTTTTAATCGCAATAACAATGCCTTCAAAGACTTGAACTCTGGTCTTTTTGCCTTCGCTAATTTCTTGGTGCACGCGAACGGTGTCACCAACATTAATTTCTTGATCGTTGTAAGTAAAATTCTGTGCCATAACAAGCGAGTATTGTATCAAAGGAAAATAAAAAAGTATATAGACTTGTCTAGACCTTTTATTTCTTGTTCTTTTTCTCTTTTTCTAGCCAAATCGCCCTCAAGTACTCAATGAAAATTGGATGTGGTTTGAGCGGAGCGGATTTGTATTCTGGATGAGCTTGAGTGGCGAGAAAGAAAGGATGAGCTTCTTTGGGTAACTCAATCATTTCTACAAAGAAGTCATCTGGACTGGTGCCAGAAATCACAAAGCCTTTGTCTGCCAAAGCTTGACGATAGGCATTGTTGAATTCATAGCGATGGCGGTGACGCTCGGAGATGAGGTTTTTCTTTTCATCTTTAAAACTATGATGTTTTTTGTAAATTTCGTGAGCTAGGGTGTTTTCTTTAAGCACGCAGTCATAGGCTCCTAGGCGCATGCTGGCGCCATCACCCTTGATTTTTTGATATTTTTCTTCGAAAGGAATTGAGTGAATAATCTGATGAGCTGCTTTGGGGTCAACTTCTTCGGTGTTTGAGTCTGTCAGGCCGACGACGTGGCGAGCAAACTCAATCGAAGCTAATTGCATACCATAGCAAAGTCCTAAGTAAGGGATTTTACTTTCTCTAGCGTAGCGAATGGCTTCAATTTTACCCTCTACTCCTCTGCCACCCCAGCCAATTGGCACAATGATGCCATCAACCTCCTTGAGGTCAGCCAGAGCTTTTTCTTTTTTCTTTTCCAAGTTTTCAGCGTTGATGAAGACAATTTCGACTTCAATCTTTTCATGCCATGAAGAATGACTAATTGACTCTAAGAGTGAGGTGTAGGAGTCTTTGAGTTCATAATCACCAGTAGCAATGTATTTAGCAATAATGCCGATTTTGACCTTATTCTCTTTCTTAGAATAGATATTTTTGACCATGTCTCGCCAGTCGTTGAGAGCGAGCTTTTTGCCTTTGAGACCAAGTTTCTTGAGGACTTTTTGACTGAAATCTTGGCGATCAAAAATAAGAGGAATTTCGTAAATGGATTTACAATCAGGGTTAGAAATGATGTCTTCTTGATCCATGTTGCAGAAGTAAGCAACTTTCTCTTTACGTTTCTCATCAATTTCTAGTTCCCCACGCCCGACGATAAAATCTGGCTGAATACCCATAGAGTTGAGAGCTTTAACTGAAAGCTGAGTGGGTTTGGACTTGAGCTCATTGATGTGAGAAGGGGCTGGAAAATAAGTAACATGAAGGAGAATGACGTCTTCAGGAAGGGTCATTTTCATGATGCGGTAAGCTTCGTAATAGATGATGTTCTGGTATTCGCCGGCAGTGCCGCCTAGTTCAATCAAGACGACATCGTAACCCAAGGCAGCTTCTCGAATGCGACGAATAACTTCTTCTGGAACGTAAGGAATGGCGTCCACAGTAGCGCCACCATATTCTAGATTTTTGGTGCGCTCGATCACCGTGCTGTAGATTTGGCCCATGGTAGTGAAGTTTTTGTAACCAACTTCTTTACCCAAAAATCTTTCGTAAGAACCAAGATCTAAATCTGCCTCCAAACCATCTTCACACAAAAAAACATCACCATGTTCAACGGGATTAATATTGCCAGAATCGAGGTTGAGATAATTTTCACATTTAATGTTAGTGACGCTGTAGCCTTGCTCCTTGATTAGAACTCCAAGAGAGGCAGCGGTCACGCCTTTGCCCAGACCTGAAAGGACACCACCAGAGACGAAAATATATTTCGTTAAACTCTTACCATTTTTTTGTTTGAGGAACCCGCGTATGTCTATCATTACGGGATTTTATTCTAAGTGAGGTCTATGGATTTGGATAGTAGTAGTTTTGTATTCTGCTATTTAACGATGTTAGAATTGTTGTATGAGTAAAAAAGTTTATACCAAAACCGGTGATCAAGGTAAGACGGCGCTTATTAGTGGTGAGCGCTTGCCCAAAAATAGCTTAGTTTTTGAAGTGCTAGGTACTTTGGATGAATTTAATGCGAGTTTGGGTTTGGTGGTCCTTAATTTCGAGCACTTGCTTGCCACAAAAAATTCTCAACCAGATTTAAACTGGGAGCAGTTGAATCAAGAAAAGCAATTTTTACTTAGTTTGCAAAATGAACTTTTCAAGCTAGGGGCTGAAATTGCTGCTTCACCTAAGGTTAAGTTGGAAGATGATTTTGTGCTCAAATTGGAAAAGCAAATTGATTTTTTGCAAAATGATCTAGGTGCAAACTGGCGTTATAAGTTTGTATTGCCTGGTGGTTCAGAAATTTCTGCTTTTCTAGATCTATCTCGCACTATTTGTCGTCGTTTGGAAAGGCGTTTGGTTTCCTTAGATAATGAACGAGATATTCGTCAGGTAATTTTACAATTCATTAATCGTAGCTCAGATTATTTATACGCTCTGCGCACTTGGGTCAATGAAGAATTAAAGACTGCAGAAGTCGAATTTCAGGTTTAGTATCTAAACTTGCGAATCAGACCCACTACTCTGCCCTGAATCTGAACATTGGTAGCATAGATAGGGCTCATGCTGGAATTAGCTGGTTCCAAGCGAATGCGAGTTACTTCTTTATAAAATCTCTTCAAAGTAGCTAAGCCATTATCTAATAAGGCTACGACGATGTCGCCGTTGCTCACTTCAGGAGTTTCTTCTATTACCACGTAGTCACCATCATCAATGTGATCTTCAATCATGGATTTACCGCGGACTTGTAAGACATAGGCGCGCTTTTTGCCAGTAATCATTTCTGGAGAAACCTTAAAACTTGCGTTAGGATCAGTGTGGGGCTCAATAGGAGAGCCAGCAGCGATGAAGCCTAAAAATGGTAGA
This sequence comes from Candidatus Pacebacteria bacterium UBA6188, assembly GCA_002422765.1. GTDB lineage: Bacteria > Patescibacteriota > Microgenomatia > UBA1400 > PJMF01 > UBA1364. The sequence goes on from DITI01000045.1 coordinate 3,131, forward strand.
TCCACGCTGTCAGTGATATTAAGAAAGGTGCGGTCAACTAATTCAATACCTCGGACTGCTCCTTCGTGTTTACGAATAACTTTTTTTCTCTCCAAAGCCTGCAAGTGTTCATGAACAGTTGCCAAAGAAGAAACGCCAATGGATTCGGCGATTTCTTTGAGAGTTGGTGAATAGCCATTCTTTTGCACGTATTGGGCGATGTAATCGACTATTTGTCTTTGTCTTTTGTAGAGAGTAACTGCCATAGCTGAAGCCTTTATTTGATATAAGTCCAATTAATAATTAACCAAACATTAACCATAAAATAAACGAAACAAAGGCAAAGGTCAACGGGTAATTTTCGCCTTTTTGGCTTTTAGGAGGAAGCTTGAGTTTCGCGGAAAATTTCTAGGAGGCGATTGTATTTGGCCACACGCTCTCCACGATTGAGAGGGCCAAATTTGACGTAGTTAGCTCCAACTGCTACTGCCAGATCAACAATCAGAGTTTCGTTGGTTTCGCCACTGCTGTGAGAAATAATTAAGTCGAGTTTAGAATCTTTAATTAGCTTAATGCTCTCCATGGTTTCGCTAATGGTTCCTAGGTGTTTGGGTTTAATCACTACAGCGTTAAAGTCTTGGTTTTTAATGCCTTTATTGATGAGAGAGACCTTGGAGGAGACGTTGTTGCAGGCGGCAATAGTGGTGGTTTTACCAATTTCCCTCACCAGCTCTTGCCAGCGGTTATCTTCACTTTCAATGAAAGGATCTTCTAGATAAATTAACTTGTAACTTTCTCGCATTTTTTTGTACAAGGCGAGTAATTCGCTAGAGCTCATGCCTTGATTGTTTTCTCTAACTCGATATTTAGCAGCTTCATAAATGTCATAAGCGGCAGCATTAAGGCCAAAGAAAAGGTCTTGGGCAAAAACATAAGGACTTTGTCTAATGGCTTCGATCAGCAACTCAAAGGCATCAGTATTCTTGTATAAATTTGGACTAAAACCGCCAGTGACGCCAATCGAGTGGATAGCGCCTTTACTGACTAATAAGTCCTCAACTTTTTGCTTGAGCGTGACTGCCATCTCAATAGATTTATCAATCGACATGTGGCTAGCCGGAATGATCAAAAACTCGCGAAAGTCTAGGTTTTTGCCTCCATGCACACCACCGTCCAAAGCAGTGATAATACAATTAGGCATGCTAATGTCATCGACAAGGCGATATTTTTTTTGGATGTATTGGTATAAAGGCAAGCCAACACTCAGGGCACCGGCTTTTAAAACAGCTTGCGAAACAGCAAGGATGGCATTGGCACCTAGCTTACTTTTGGTTTGAGTGCCATCTAGATTGATCAGTAATTGATCAATTTCTCTTTGCTTGAGCACGTCTTTGCCAACTAATTGAGGGGCAATGATTTGATTGATGTTGTTGACGGCTTTTTGCACTCCGAGGCCACTAACTCTCTGATCTAAATCACGCAACTCGACTGAATCATGGTCGCCTTTAGAAACGGCTGTGGGCACCGTAGTAATCACGGAAAAACCATTGTCTAACCATAGCACTAGCTCAATCGTGGGCCAACCACGACCATCAAGAACCTCGCGCGCTTGCAAAGCATAAATTAAAGCCATAAATCTTCATCCAGTATATAAAATTGTGGTCTATTTTTCTAGCTCGTGTTTGAACCAATCCACCATTGGAATTGGACAAGGATCAACCCCTTCCAGATAAGCCAAGTAGAGATTGGTAAAAGTGCTAAGAGTAATCAATTCAAAAGCTTGCATGAGTTTGGTTTCAGACTCCAAGTAGACTTCAAAAGTTTCAATCTCTGCTTTTTCGACAAC
>DITI01000022.1:0-824 GCA_002422765.1 Candidatus Pacebacteria bacterium UBA6188
TTTTTGGTAAAGGCTGAAACTAAAGCTGTCGTAATGGTGACGCCAGCCGATGGCCCATCTTTGGGTACTGCTCCCTCTGGCACGTGAATATGCACGTTGGATTGGTTGATTTTTTTGATGTCGATGCCTAGCTCTTTGTGATGGGAACTAACATAGGTTAAAGCAGCTTGAGCGGATTCTTTCATTACTTCGCCTAATTGTCCTGTCAACTTAATCTGACCTTTACCTGGGGAAAGAGCCACTTCGACAAAAAGCACATCGCCTCCAACACTAGTCCAAGCCAGACCAGTCGCTAAGCCAACTTGATTGTTTTCTTCTGTTAGACTCTCATCAAAAATGGCAGGCCCGAGATATTTTTGAAGCTTTTTTTGATCAATGACGATTTTTTTCTGCTTATTTTCCAATAATTCTCTAGCTACTTTGCGCATGATTTTATTAATTTGTCTCTCCAAATCTCTAACTCCAGCCTCTTTAACGTAGTGTTTAATAATTTTTTTGAGCAAGTCATCGCTGATGGTTAATTGGCTTTTCTTGAGAGCGTTATTGCTTACTGCCTTGGAGAGCAGGTAGCGCTTGGCAATTTCAAACTTTTCCTCAGCTGTGTAGCCAGAATAATGAATGATTTCTAAACGATCCAGCAAGGCTGGTGGAATGGTTTCTAAGGTGTTGGCAGTGGCAATGAAAAGCACCTGAGAGAGATCAAAAGGCATATCTAAGTAATGATCTTCAAAAGCATGATTTTGTTCTGGATCTAAAACTTCCAGCAAAGCTGAGCTGGGGTCGCCACGAAAATCATTGCCGAGTTTGTCAATTTCATCCAGCAT
>DITI01000022.1:964-2568 GCA_002422765.1 Candidatus Pacebacteria bacterium UBA6188
ACAAAACAAAGAATGGTGGGAAGATGTTGTTGTTTGGTTTTTTGACTCTTTTGACGCAACTGAAGAACTGAAATGTATTCGATAACTCGATCCTTCACATCCTCTAAGCCATAATGCTCTTTGTTGAGAACTGTGGCGGCTTTTTGAATATCGATCTGTTTATTTTTGAATTTGCCAAAAGGTAATTCCAAAACCAAGTCTAACCAGTTGCGAATATAGGAGCCCTCAGGGTTATTGGGTGACATTTGTTCTAATTTTTTAATTTCTTTTTTAATTTTCTCTGCGGCTTCCAAAGGCAATTTGGCTTTTTTGAGCTTGCTCTCATACTCACCGATCACCTCTTCTTCTTCATCAATTTCTCCCAATTCTTTTTGGATAGTGTGAAGTCGCTCACGCAAAATACTTTCGCGCATGTGTTTGTCAAATTTGGCTTGGGTTTTTTTGGATACATCTTTTTCAATTTCCAAAACCTTCACTTCTTTGGAGAGATAAAAAATGATTTTTTTAATTCTTTTCTTAACATCGATGATTTCTAAGATTTCTTGCTTTTCTTTGGTAGAGAGGTTTAAGGTGCTGGCGACCTGATCAGCCATCTCTCCTTCGTTTACTCCACTGAGTAATTTGATGAAATTGAGAAATTCAATCTGTTTGCCCATTTGGACAGTTTGTTTAAAAAGTTTTTGCAGCTGATTGCTGAGAGCAGTTAATTCTTCGTCTTTTTGAAAAATGTCGTAAGCTTTTTCAACACTAGCCACGATGAAAGGACGATTTTGTACAAAACCAAGCACCTTGACTCTTCCCACTCCTCTAACCAAGGCGCTAACGCTATCTTCGGTCGAAATGGTTTTTTCAACGATAGCTAAAGTGCCAAATTGGTACAAGTCGCTACTTTTGGGATTTTCAAGCTTGGATTTTTTTTGAGTCAGAAGCACTACATATTTGTTTTCTGCTTTGCCATCATTAATAGCTTTGAGGGAAAGCTTNNCGCCCAAAGGTCAAGACTGACTCTGTGGATGGAAATAACACGCCCTCACGAATAGGAATCACTGGCAGAGTCAATTGACTGACTGGAAGAGCTTTTGAAGTTGGTAGATCTTTTTCCATGGTTTGTTTAATTAATTGGTTGCAGGGAAAATGACTTTTGTCGGTCCCCTCTAGGGACACTCCGGAGAGTATTGGTCAGGTTTGCTACGCAAACTTGGCGGTGGGTGTGCTTGGAATCGAACCAANNAACCATCTGAGCTACACACCCTATTATCGACAAGGGTATATTTTAGCACACTCGATAATTTTTTAAAGTTGATTTTTAACTTTTGCTTATTAAGTTTTTCCCTGAAACAGATTGGTTCTGTTGGGAAATTCTAGCACTCTTTTGGTTAATTAGCAATCATTCAATTACTCTGCTAATTTGGGCTCAAAATTAGAAAGATTGATGTATCAAGATCTATTTTGATATATTTTGATACAAAAAAACCGCTTCAAAAAGCGGCTCTAAAAATAATCTTCAAGTAAACACCAATTAGACCTAAGTACAGTGACAGAAAGTGAGACCTAGACACGTGGTCATAGGATTTGTTTGTTTGTTTCATCTAGATCGCTCTAGA
>DITI01000055.1 GCA_002422765.1 Candidatus Pacebacteria bacterium UBA6188
ATCGCATTGTCACTCTTCTATCTAAAGATCGAGGCAAACTTGTTTGTGTCGCTAAAGGCGTGCGCAAACTCAAATCCAGCAATCGAGCTGCACTTGAACCAGGCAATTTAGCCAAGGTCTTCCTGATTGAAACCAAATCGATGCCCCTCCTCACACAAAGCAAGCTTTTATTGGAGGCCGCTCACATCCGCCAAACTCTGGCAGGAATCTCACAACTTTCCCAAATTTTAGAAATTTTTGATCGCCTCTTTGTGGAAGACTTCATTGATGCAGAAACTAGTTTGTTGGCTTTCGCCATTCACCAAGAACTACTTAGTCCCAACAAAAGGAATACTAAAATCAAAGAACTGCTACAAGAACTTATCAAAGCTTTGGGTTATCAGGACTTAAAAGACACTGCTCACGCCAACATTCTAGACTACGTTAGTGAGCTTAGTGAAAAGAAAATGAAAAGCTTTGATTTCTTGAAGATTTAGCTAGAATAAGCAAGTCACCCCATGTATAATGGGACAATATTTATGTCAGATCTCAAACCCAAGGTTACTCTAGATGAAATTGTTGCTCTCGCCAAACGTCGTGGCTTTGTCTACCAAACTTCAGAAATTTATGGTGGCTTGGCCAATGCTTATGAGTACGGGCCAGCAGGTGTAGAGATTTTACGCAAAATCAAGAATTTATGGTGGGATTTTTTCATTGGCAAACGCGAAGACATGCTGGGCTTGGACAGTCAGATCATCTTGCACCCCAAAACTTGGGAAGCCTCTGGTCACGTGGGTTCTTTTGCTGATCCCATGGTCGAAGACCTTGTTACTCACAAGAGATATCGTGCCGATCATTTAATCGAAGCTTGGCTGGAAAAAAATAAAGTCGCTGATCCTCCAGTTGTTGAAGGCATGAAGACCAAAGACATGAGTCAGTTTTTGCTGGATCATAAAGTTAAATCTCCTGACGGCAATGAGATTAGTGAGGTCAAAAACTTTAATCTCTTATTTGAAACTTCTATTGGCGTGGTAGCCGGTGAGACTGAAAAAGTCTACCTGCGTGGCGAGACTGCTCAAGGTATTTTTTCTAACTTTAAACAAATACTCGATAGCAATCGCGTCAAACTACCTTTTGGTGTCGGTCAAATTGGCAAAAGCTTTCGCAATGAAATCACTACCGGTCAATTTGTTTTTCGCACACTAGAGTTTGAACAAGCTGAAATTGAATATTTCTTTGATCCTGAGAGTAGCGACTGGGAAAGTTTATTTAAAGACTGGCAGGATCAAATGTGGCATTTTGTGACTGAAATCCTGGGCATCAATCCTCAACTACTACGCTGGCGTCGCCATGAAGATAGTGAAAGAAGTTTCTACAGTAAAGACACTTATGACCTAGAATACCTCTATCCTTTTGGTTGGAAAGAGCTTTGGGGCATTGCTTACCGCACTGATTATGATCTCAAGCAACACATTAATTTTTCTGGTAAAAACCTAGAGTACACTGATCCTTTTACTCTCAAGAAATTCGTGCCTCATGTTATTGAACCAGCGGTGGGCATCAATCGCTTGTTCCTCATGGTCTTGTGTGATGCTTTCAGCCAAGATCAAGATAAAAACCGTCTAGTCCTCAAGCTGGATCAAAAATTAGCTCCTTATCAGCTGGCAGTTTTTCCTCTTTTGAAAAATAAAGTTGAATTAGTTAGTAAAGCTAGAGAACTCTTCACTCGTCTTAGCAAAAAATATTCTGTCGCTTGGGATGAGCGGGGCAACATTGGTAAAAGATATCTTTCCCAAGATGAACTTGGCACTCCATACTGTCTGACTGTTGACTTTGAAACTCTAGAAGATGACAGTGTCACCATTCGTCAACGCAATGACGCTAAGCAAGAGAGAGTAAAGCTTAAAGATTTAGAAGCTTATCTTAGTAAAATTTACTAAAAACTAATCTTCTTGAATCTGCTTATAGTGCTCTTCCATAGACTTAATGCCCTCAACATCTTCTAAAATAGTCGTTGACTGTTTGCCAAACTTAGCCGCTCGCTTATGAAAATTTTTCTTTATTCTAGCCAAAAGGCCATCTCCTCTCGTAACAGATATTGAACCTTGCTCAGGAGACCAATCTGACTTCAGACTCTCTCCAACCTGTCGCCGTCTTGGAAGTCCGCTGAGTAAGTCTGAAACCACAGCTTTAACCCTATCTGTTCCTTGTTTCACTCTAAGAAGCGCTTCTTCTTTGGAACGACGATAAGACTCTGCTGTTTGAGCTTGCGTTTTTTCTACAAGACCAAGTTGTTTGTAATGAGTGATTCCATGCTCATCTGTCGTTCTATAATAAACTTTACCATCCTTTTGGACTAATTCTCCTTTATTGACTTGGCCTTCGCTGGTTGGTTCTAAATTAAGTCCCATGTTGAAATTCTAGCATGTTTTCAAATCTTTTTTATTGTCCTTAAATATGCTACTCTAACATTCCCATGAAAATAGCCCTTAAAAAGAAATTATTCATTATTGTCCCAGCGGTCTTATTGCTGATCGGAGGAATCGTTTTTGCTGTCAATAGAAGCAACAAATTAACCACTCCAGATCCAGCCCCCAGCTCCAAGAAAAAAGTCCAGAGTCCAGTCAATGTTATTCCTGTGGCAGACAGGCCCTACCTCCGTCTTGAACCCAGTAGTGACGGTCACTACATCACCCTGACTGTAAAAGAAGTCAAAAAGAGTGCCAATCAACTAGACTACGAGATGGAATATCAAACCGGCTCAATGTTACAAGGTTTTGGAGGCTTGATGAAACTAGACAAATTACCAGTTTCAGATAAAAAACTCTTTGGCTCTCAGTCAGCTGGCGGAGCGATTACTTATCATGAAGACATTAAGGGTGGAAATCTCTTGGCTCAATTCACTGGGGGAGAAGCCTACGCTGTCAAATCTGCTTGGAGATATTTTACCAACAGTCTCAAGGCAACTGAATTTAGTTCTCAGGATACCAAGTTCAGCGTCAAAAATGCTGACTTGAGCAAATACTCTTATCTGATTATCTACAATTCTCCTGGTTACCCAGCCGAGCTCAAACAAGAGCTCTTATCTGACCCCTACGTACTAAGTGCAGAGAAATCTTTACAAACTCTCAGCAGCAAACTTGAAGTCTCCTTCCGAAGTAGTGAGGAAGGACAAATCATGGGCTACGACGGCAGTAAATGGCAAGAAATGAGCACCACCTACAGCGATGGCTTAGCACAAGCCAGTGGGCCAGCGATGGACGTTTACGTTTTGGTAAAAAAATAAAGCTCTAAACCAAACTCTTGCCAATCCTCTTACAAGCTACTTTAGCAATCAACTATTTACTCTGCTAATTTCAGGTTCAAATTTTTAAGATTGATGTATCAAGATCTTTATTGATCTGTTTTGATGCATTTAGATATATTTACTTAAGTCTGATTCGACAATAATCCCCAAAGCAAAATTTCTAAGTCCCAATAAAAATAAAGTGGGGACAGCACTCAACTGCGCTTAAACCCGAAGTAAGCTTCGTATTGACCAGCCTTTTTTTCTTATATAAACTTGATCGTGGTAGTAAATGGTAAATAGGCTCATAAGATTAACAAAATGCTGATCGGCAAATATTATCACCACTTAGAGGACAAAGGTCGTTTATCTTTGCCGGCTAAGTTTAGAGAGGTGAATAAAAGCTGGATCATTACTAGAGGTTTGGATGGCTGCCTATTTCTATTACAAGAAAGCAATTTTAAACAAGAACTAAACAAAATTGCTCAAAGCTCTTTGACAAAAAAAGCGAATCGCGACTTGCTCCGCTTAATGACCAATGAAGCAAAGGAATTAGAAGTTGACGACAATGGTCGAGTAAATCTGCCCAATTACTTGATCGATTTTGCCAACTTGAAAAAAAATATTGTGGTAGTAGGAAGTCTAAATCACATTGAAATTTGGGATCAGGATCATTATCACGACTACATTGATCAGATTGAAAATCAAGCCGAAAGTATTGCAGAAAGCATTATTGACCATGACTAAAAATGACACTCAACATCAAGCCGTTCTGGTTGAAGAAGTCCTAGCGAGCCTCAATCCTCAGCAAGGCAACTATTACATTGATGCAACTTTTGGTCGAGGTGGTCACACCCGAGAACTTCTCAAAAGAGGAGCTAAGGTGATCGGCTTTGATTTTGATCAACAAAGTATTGACCAAGCGAAAGAGCTTTTTAAAAAAGAGATTGATAATAAGCAACTCATTTTGATTAGAGAAAACTTTAGCAAAATGAAAGAAAGCTTAGAGAACCTTAAAAAAAGTTTGCACTTAGAAGTTAGTGGCATTTTATTTGATTTTGGCACTTCTACCGACCAACTCATGTCCAAAGAACGTGGCTTCAGTTTTGAAGCTAGTGAAGAAATTTTGGACATGCGCATGGATGATCGTTTGGGAGTTAGAGCTTGTGATCTGCTCAAGTTGTTGGATGAAAAACAATTGGCCAAAATGCTTTTTGAATATGGTGGAGAGACTGAAGCTAGAGCAATTGCTAGAAAAATCGTGGCCTTGCGCAAAAAAGACCCCAATAGCTTAGATCGAGTCGGCACCTTGGTGAAATTAATTGAGGAAAGCAAGAGTCATCGCTACGGTCAAAAAATCCATCCAGCCACCAAAACCTTTCAGGCTTTACGCATTATTGTGAATGATGAACTAAGCAATATCGAAATTGCTCTGCCTCAGGCTTTAAAAATAATGCAAGAGAGCAAAGCCCTAGATAAAAGAATTGTTTGCATTTCTTTTCATGAGGGGGAGGATCGCTTGGTGAAAACTTTTTTTAAGCAAGTTGAGAATGACAGTTTGGGCAAACTTATTAATAAAAAAGCACTTGTGGCTAGCGAAGAAGAATTGCAAAACAATCCTCGCGCCCGCAGTGCCAAATTGAGAGCCTTGGCCTTATGAAAATGACAAAAAAACTCAGCATCTATTACAGCCTCTTAGGCGTCGCCGTCTTGGCACAAATGTTAGCAACCGTTTTTACTTTAAGCCAAAATATTGGTTACGGACAAAAAATTAGCTTTTTGGAAAAACAAAGAATTAGCTTGGAAGCAGAGAAAAACCAACTCCAAACCACTTTAGCCAAAAACCTTGCCATCAACAAATTGGCTGAAACAGAAAATACGGGCTACGTAGCCATTGCTGATGTATTGGTTTTGAGCAGAGATTCAGCCAGCTTGGCTTTAAAATAAATTGTCAATGAATCATTTAAGAAAGAATATTTTTTTTGCTTCGTTTTATCTTTTTTTAGGGATAATTGTCTTGAGACTTTTCTATTGGCAAATTATCAAAGGCCAAGCACTTAAAGAACAGAGTGAGTCTCAAACCCTACGTCGCTTGGAAAACAAAGGGCTCAGAGGTCAAATTTATACTAGCGACCATTACCTCTTAGTAGGCAACCAAAAAGTTTACGATTTGAAATTGGATAAAAAAAACTTCAAAGGAGACGAAGCTTACTTGGCCCACAAAATCAGCCAAATTATAGTGGAGGATCATTCCCAATTACGAGAGACAGCTGAATTAAGTAGCGTCGACAAAGAAAGCTTGCGCCAAGAACTTGAAAAAGAAATTTTAAGTAAATTCCAAAGCAAAGGCAATTGGCCTAAATTGATTGATAAGCTTAGTGCAGAAAATAAAGCCAAAATCGAAAAGCTAGGTAATGAGTATCTTTATTTTGATGAAAATTATGAAAGATTCTATCCAGAAGCTTCCATGGCTGCCCATCTTACCGGCTTTCTAGGTCGTGATGAAAACGCCAATGAAGTTGGTCGCTATGGCATTGAAGGCGCTTTGGAAGATGAGCTCAAACCACGTCAAGAAAATAGTCTTTTCAAGATGGATGCTTTGGGCTATTTATTGGCAGGACAAAAATATGAAGGTAAAAATCTCAATGGTCGCGACATCACTCTCACCATTCGACGAGACATCCAAAACCTAGCCGAACAGCACTTAACCCAAGCCATTGAACGTTATCAGGCGGATCGAGGCGAAGTCATTATCCTTGAAAGTAAAACTGGCAAAATCTTGGCCCTAGCGGTTTGGCCCAGTTATAAACAATGGCAATATTTTAGATACTCTGGTGAAGTCCTCAAAAATCCTAGCTTAACCAGACTTTATGAGCCTGGCTCAACCTTCAAAACCCTAACCATTGCTGCCGGCATCGACGCGCAAGCCATCAATAAGGAGACCGTCTGCACTAACTGCGCTGGACCAAGACAAATTGGTAAATATTCCATCAAAACTTGGAATAATCAATATCACCCCAATATTTCAATGATTGATGGCTATGCCAAATCAGACAATACTGCCATGATTTTTATCACTGATTTGCTAGGCAGTGAACGCTTTGTTGAGTATCTCAAGAAATTTGGCATTGGCAACCAAATTAACATCGACCTGCAAGATGATACTCGCACGCCTTTTCCCCAAAAATTTGGCCCAGTTGAAACCGCCACCATCTCTTTTGGTCAAGGTATTAGCACCAACAGTCTAGAGCTCTTGCGAGCTGTCAACGTCATTGCCAATCAAGGCAAAATGCTAGAACCCATGATTGTGGAAAAAGTTTACGATCAACAAAACCAAGAAGAAATTGTCAGTCAAATCAAAGAAGGGGAGCAAGTCATTTCCAAAGAAGCCGCTCAAACAGTGACTGAGATGATGATTGAAGCAGCTCTACACGGTGAAGCTCAGTGGATTGCTTCCGACAAGTACACTGTGGCGGCCAAAACCGGCACTTCACAAGTCCCAGATCCAAGAGGAGGTTACAAGCAAGACGAGACCATTGCTAGCTTTATTGGTTTTGCTCCAGCCAGCAATCCGCGTTTTACTATGTTGGTTAAATTAGAAAACACTAAGTCTAGTCCTTGGGCAGCCGAAACCGCTGCGCCACTTTGGTATAAAATCGCCGATAAATTGATGATTTTGCTCAACATCACCCCAGATAAATAAACTCTAGGAATTGCCGGCAATTTTCATTAATTTTTCCAGATCATCTTTGGTTTTATCTGGAGGACCATCAAGAATAATCGTCACCTTGGTTTGCTTACGAGAACGAATCACTTTGAGGGTGGAACGATTTTTAAAGTAATTCTGTAATTTACTTTCCCAAACCGCCNNAGGACGGCCTCGGCCATCATCTTTTTTACTGGTGGTGAGCTCATTATTTTTAAAACGTCTCACTAATTCTTCGGTGCGTCGCACTGAGGCACTTTCCTTGAGAACCATCTTATAACAAGCGATCATCGCTTCTTGAGAACTAATACTGGCCAGAGCACGAGCGTGTCCTTCACTAATCTGCTCACTCAACAAGCCATCGCTCACGGCGTCTGGCAAACTTAAGAGCTTTAGACTATTGCTAATGTAAGCAGGAGATTTACCAATTCGTTTGGCGACTTCACTAGTTTGTAAATTAAATTCTCTTTGTAAGCGCTGGAATGATTGGGCACGCTCAATGGGATTGAGATCGTGACGCTGAACGTTTTCCACAATTGCCATTTCCAACATGCCCTGAGGACTAGTTTTCTTGATATGAACTGGCACTTCTT
>DITI01000046.1 GCA_002422765.1 Candidatus Pacebacteria bacterium UBA6188
TGGATTATGTCAAAACTAGACAGCTCAAAACTTCTTTACGTTTAATTATTACTACTGGAGTGAAAATTCCAAATGTGGAGGAGTTGAGTAAACAAACAAAACAAATTTTAGGGGCTAGTTTGCTAGATACCATTGGTGCAACTGAATTGGCTTCCTTTGCTTTCTCTTGTCCAGAACACCCTAATTTTTATCACTTTGTTGATCAACAACAGATAATTGAAATTCTCGATCCTCAAAGCCAAAAAGCTAGCAAGAGTGGAGAGATCGTGATCACCCCTCTTTGGAAAGAGAGCTTTCCTTTAATTCGTTATGCCACCGGTGATTTTACCAAGATTAATGAGAAGTTGACTTGTTCATGTCGTTTGCAAAATAAACTTTTAATTAGTGGCGTAGAAAAGAGATTGTCTCAGGCAACTAGAATCCAGCGTTATTTAGTTAATTTTGATGACTTTTATTACAAAGTGAGAGAGAGTTTGTTGTGGCAATATTTTTTTGATTCTAAATTGTGGAGTTTTTTGGAAAAACCAAAATTATTTATTTTGCTAGATAGAATCAATCATGCTGACCGAGTTTTGATTTTTATTGAAAAAGAAAAATTTTATTTAAGCTTTAGAAATAGGCAAAAAATTGAGCAAGCCGTTTTTCAGATGACCAATGCTGATACAAAAATCATTTTGTGTGATAAAAAAATCATCCAAAAAGCTAAGTTTAATCATCAGGATATTAGAGATTTAAAGCAAAAAAATCTCTCTAAGGAAGTTTTGGCGCTTTTGAAACTATGTTAAACTCTTCCAAAAAAGTTGATCTACTCGTTTGCACCAATCGTCCTGATCAGGATTTACCTAGAATTTGGGCTCAATTAATCAAGCAAGAGCAACTAAAAAAAGTGATCCTAGCCACTCAGGGTCAGGCCAATCAATTTAAAAATCAAGAAAAAAAAGTTCAACATTTAGCTTTGGCAAATAAAGGTAGGAGCAGGGCTTTAATTGCTGGTTTGGAGAAAACTTCTGCTTTTGCCGTGGCTTTGACTGATGATGATTGCGTTTTAGATAAAAATTGGTTGACAGAGGCAACTAATTCTCTCGATGAAAATGTGTGTTTAGTCTATGGCCAAACTAAGCCCTATCAAGCAGAGAAAAATCCTGGCAAATTTTGTCCCAGCACTTTTAGTAAAAAACCCAATCGCTTTTCTATTACCAGCAGTTTAGGCAAACACTGGTTGGAGGTTGGTTTTGACAATAATGTTTTAATTAAGAGATCTGTTTTTGAGCAAATCGGTCCTTATAAATGGTGGATGGGTCCTGGTTGTCTAGTGCCAGCCGCTGAAGATGCTGAATTTATTTTAAGAGCCTTAATTGCTGGTTATAAAATTGCCTACAATCCTCGCATGTTGGCCTACCATGATCGTTTTCTAACTCAAGCAGAATTTGACAAGCAATTACTGGTATATAACTATGGTGGCTTGGTGGCTTACGGTTTCTATGCCCTGCAAGGGGTCAAAGAATGTCAAGAAATTTTTATTGATCACCTCAAGGTTTTTTTCTACCCTGCCAAAAAAAGTTTAAAAGAAATAATTAAGGGCTCTTGGTCTTTTGCTTTATTCAAAGACTTTTTCTTAAATTCTAAACTGCTGTTGCAGGGAGTTTTCTTGGCCTGGTTTTTTGCCAAAGTCTTACCAATTCCTGAAAAAGAGAATGTAGTAAAAAGGTTTTACCGCCAATGACATTTAAACAGCAAGTCTCCAAAACGGTTTTGTTAGTAGGCTGTGGTTATTGGGGTCAAAAAATTCTTAATACCTTGCAGCAATTTTCTGATTGGCGAGTGATTGTTTATGATCAAGCAGAAAGCAAGCTATCTTTAGATGATTTTCTGTTGCAAAATCCTGATTTTAGTCACGTCATTGTTGCCACTCCAGAAAGAACTCATTATCAATTGGCCAAAAAATTTCTTTTGTTAAATAAAAATGTATTAGTTGAAAAACCACTTTGCTTGTTTGAAGAAGAAGCTCAGGAACTTACTGCTTTGGCTAAAGATAAAAAGCTTTTTTTATTGGTTGATTACATTTTCTTATACGATCAGTTTTCTTTCAAAATTAAAGAAGTTTTGCAGACAGGAGCTTTAGGTAAAATTAAAGAAATCAAGCTTTTTCGCTTTAGTCCTGGTTTTACTAAGCCAGATTTACTAGTGAGTGACGATTTAATGGTCCATGATTTGTATTTGTTACGATACTTTTTTGCTGATTTGGACAGCAATTTACTTGATCTTAAAGTTTTGACTGGTCCCGACCAGCAAGAGTTGACTCTCCAGTTTAAATTAAAAAACAATTTATCTGTTCAATCTTTTTATAGTTGGCTTGAGCCAAAAGCAGGTCGCAAGTTAACTTTTTTAGGTGAAAAAGCTACTTTGATTTGGACTAAAGATGTTTTAACAGAGCAATTGATTCTCTCGCAAGCGCAGCAGGAAAAAGAAATTTTTATTGATAAAAACACTAATAATCCTTTATTTAAGCTTTTGGAAAAATTTTTAAATCAGCAAGATATAAAACAGTTCGAAGCGAGTTATAATGACTACCTAGATGATGTGAGGAATTTATCACTAGTGAGAGATGCTTTCTATGCAAGCAATTAGTCTTTTTAATTTAAGCAGACAAATCAAGCCCTTACAAAAAGCTTTTACTCAAGTTTTTACTGAAGTTCTGGCCAAAAACGAATTTACTTACGGAGCAGCAAGCAAAGAGTTGGAGCAAAGTTTCGCCAAGTTTGTGGATTGTCGCTATGCCTTGGCTGTTCGTTCCGGGACGGCTGCTTTGATTGTAGCCCTCAAAGCTCTAGATTTGCGGCCAAGTGATGAAGTGATTACCACTCCCATGACTTTTTCTGCTACTACTGACGCTATTATTTTAGCTGGTGCCAAGCCAGTCTTTGCTGATATTGATCCTCAAACTGGTAATTTGGATCCTAAAGCAATTGAGAAAGTTATTAGCAAGAAAACCAGAGCAGTACTCTTAGTTCATTTTGCCGGAGTGCCTTGCGAAATGGATGAAATTATTTCTATTTGTCAGCGTCACAAGCTTCTATTGATCGAAGACGCCTCTCATGCTCACGGCTCAACTTATAAGGGCAAGAAAGTTGGTTCTTTTGGTGACGCGGCTTGTTTCTCTTTTTATCCATCTAAGGCTTTCGGGGCTTTGGGTAACGCTGGCATTATCACTACTAATAAGCAAGCAATTTTACAAAAAGCTTCGATGTTTGCTGAACATGGTTTATATGGAGAAAAATACAAGCATGCTCTAGTTGGTTTTAATGAAAAAATTGACAATCTGCAAGCTGCTTTTTTGAATGTTAAATTTCCTTTTTTGCCTGCTTGGATTGAGCGCAGATTGGAAATTGCCAAAAAATATCAAAAAGTTTTGTCAGCCAAAAAAGTTAATTGTTCATTTTGGCCAGATTACGCTCAGCCCTCCCTGTATGTTTTTTCAATTTTTAGCAAAAATAGAGATAAATTGAGCAAATATTTAACCGATCATGGAGTGGGTAGTGGAATTTATTACCCAATTCCTTTGCATTTACAGGAATCATTAAAATTTTTATCTCATAAAAAAGGTGATTTTCCACAGGCGGAAGCTTATGCTCAAAGCACTTTATCAATTCCTTTGTATCCAGAATTAACTGATGAGGAAGTTGATTGTATTTGTGATTTGCTAAAGAGATATGAATTTTGAAATCAGCTGAAGTTTTTTTTGCCAACTGTTTGCCTTAGCCAGTTCTTTTTGTTTTTTGATCAAGCCTGTTTGTTGTTGTTTAGTTTTGAGTAATTTTTGCAGCTTTTTTTGCCAGTCACTCAGTTGATTGCTGGTGAAAATCAAACCTTTAAATTTTTGATTTTTTAATTCTTCAATTTCAGTGCTCAAAATTGTTTTTCCAAAATAAAGATATTCAAAAATTTTCATCGGGTAGCAATATTTGTTAAAAAGGATATCTGTATTGTAAGGAACAATTGCGACATCAAATTGCTTGATTAGTCCATATAATTCATGGCGATTGTTGTTGCTGCCCATTAAAACATTTTTGTATTGGCTGATTTTTTTAAGCCAAACTTCAGTTTTAAACTGAGGATCTTTTTTTTGATCTTTTTGAATTGGTCCATAAAGAACAAACTGCCATTGTGGATTGTTTTTAATCAAATTATCTAGTAATGAAAAATCTAGGCGATAATTAATTCCACCCACAAAACCAATGACTGGTTTATCAAATGACAGTTGGCTTTTTTTAATAAGTTTTTTGCTTGGTTCAAAAAAACCTTGAGCAGAGAGGAGAATAGCTTGCTTGCTTTGTTTTTGATGTAGCTTAGCTAAAACTTCTGAATTAACAAAAAAACAATCAATCTGCGCAATGAGTTTTTTTTCTTTTTCTACGTCCTCTTGATAGTCAACACAATCGTAGATTTTAAGACTGTTTTTGATTTTTATTTGCGCCAAATCATGATAATTGGGATAGAAAAACCACAAAATTTTATCTCTTGAGCCAAATTTAGCCAAAAACACCCACCAACTCAGTTTGCGATTTAACTTCTCCAGCCAAACAAATCTTCTTCCTGGCAAGAGATATTTAGCTTGGTGAAAATATAAATTT
>DITI01000053.1 GCA_002422765.1 Candidatus Pacebacteria bacterium UBA6188
AAAGTAGCCGAGGAAATGATTGAGCGCTTGGCAGATTTTTCCATTCTTTCAGGTATTAAATATCTCACCCTTTGGGCTTTTAGTACTGAAAATTGGCAGAGACCGGCTGAAGAGGTGAAGGGTATTATGGAGCTTTTTCGCGAGACTTTTGCTACCAGCTCCAAAAGATTGCATCAAAAAGGAGTTCGTGTAGCTGTAATTGGCGACTTGGGTCGTTTTCCACAAGACATTCAAGATGGGGTTAATTTTTGGCTCCAAGAAACCAAGAATAACCAAAAGCTAACAGTGGTTTTTGCTCTTAACTACGGCGGACGTGATGAATTAGTTAGAGCAGTCAAATCTGGAGGAGAGAATTTTGAGGATCACCTTGATACTAAAAAAATGATTGATTTGCCCGATCCAGACTTGCTGATCAGGCCAGGTGGTGAAAAGCGCCTCTCTGGTTTTTTGACTTGGCAAAGTGTTTACACCGAACTTTATTTCACTGATGTTTTAATGCCTGATTTTGATGAGCAAGAATTTGCCAAAGCCTTGTCGGATTATGCTGCCAGACAAAGAAGGTTCGGTAAGTAGTTCTTCTAAACAAAAAATTACCAGTTTTTACCAGAGCCAGGAATGGAGAAGTTTTTGATTATCTCGATGCCGGTGAATTCCGAAATCAAGTTGATGATGATAAATGAAGAAAGCGCCAAGATAATGCCAATGATGGCAAAAGTAATGGTGCTTTTGGATTTTTCTGTCGCCTGACTATTGCCCCCCATCACCATCATGTTAAAGGCGGCGTAGATGATCATGATAAAACCAACAATTCCAAGCAGTNNGGATAGGAGATTGGCTAAAAGACAGCCAATACCTTGAATAGTAGCCACGTCACTATTGACACAACCCTCGCTAATCTCAGCCCAGGGCTTGGTTTCTTGGGCGTAAGCTTGTTTGATAAACGACATACTCTGTAGAAGAGATTATAACTTCTTTTTCTTTGTTAGCCAATAAAGTATTATGGTTGTGTCTATGGTCATGTTGGATATGGATGGTCTACCGGTCAAAACAGAGAATGGTGAACCCATTAAAATGGCTGACGTTTTAGGCATGATTCTTAATTATTTAGACAAACTCTCTCCCCAAAATGCTGAAAATCTAAAGTGGCTCTCCAAAAACATTTTAAGCAATCTGGATAAAGTTACCAACCAAGTGGCTGGTTTTGAAACGGTGATGTTAAGCGAGAAAGGGGCAGGAAGCGAGGGAATTCTTGGTGTTTATCACTTGAATTTGCTTCTCAAAAAAGTTACCCAAGATGGAGTCGATATGCAACACTTCAGAACCTTGTTTGTTGCGCCAGAAGAAGGTGAAAATTTTTTTGATCGTGACATTTCAACTCTTTTAAAACAATTAATTGAAAAAGTTGAGAGCGAGCTTGTTCATTCCAAGTTTGTTCCAAAAGCAAATGGAGAAGACCAAGACATCAGGAAATATCCTGAAAGAAAAGTCCAAGATCCAAAAATTCGCCTAATTTTGCCAAAACCTGATGGGCTTGCTGGTTTTTTAGATGTTCCCCTCTCATTGGTTAAAAAACTTTTAGATCGGTCTGGCTATTATTTGGACAATAGATTTAAGGTTTCAGATTTGGAAAGACTTTTGTTGGAAGGCACTGCCAATGTGCCAGGCGAACTTTTTGAAGTTGAGCCAGACGCGGCTGAGACTTGGCAAAGTAAAAAAATTGAGAATCCAGAGCCACCTTTAATGGCAATTAGTTTGGCTTCTAGTTTGAGTGATGAGGAAAACCCAGTTGCCGCTCTAGATCCTCAGCTTTTGCTTCATGCGAGGGTAGTCTACGACAGCTCTTCTCGTCAGGCTAGCGAATTAAGGTTGGAATTTGGTCATGTGCCAATTTATGGGGCAGAGGCTTTATTACTTGCTGATGAAGCTTTAGCCTCGTCTCTAGAAAAAAGATCTTTTCCCAATTCTAAAACTGAAAAATCAGGGTCCAAGTCAAGTTTAGCCAGTATTTCTGTGCCTGAAATTTTAGATTCTGTAAAACCAGAACCTAAGCCAATAGACGGTGTTTCTGGCAGAACCCTGCGGGAGAAATCTTTTGGCAAAGACAAGGATTTGTGGGAATTGGCAAATTTAATGGATATCTTTGAAGTCGATTGTGAGCTTGAAGTGCCTCAGCCAATCATGGACTTTTTGCTAAAAAATAAAGAATATTATGGCGGAGCCATTGGTCTTTTTACCATGTCTGGTCTCCTGACTTCTGGTCAAGCAGCCTTTTTTCCTGTCAGAGAAAAAAGTGGCAACCTGCAAATCGCTATGGGTTTGGGAGGAGAGAGATTGGTTAAAAAATTGAGGTCAGTTTTAATTTCTTTGAGAAATGCCAAAAACATTGATGAAATTACAGATGAACAATGGCGGGCGGTAGAGGATTTTAAAAAATGGTATGAGAGCGAGGGGTATACCGACGCTTTTTTGGCTGAAAAAACCAGAGCTGAGGCTGGCTTTGGGACGCCTACCACTCTGGCCAGATCTACTGGCCCCAGACTTAGGGCAGTGGTGGAACAGATTTTTAGTGGTATTTTGCCAAGTTGGGTGGCCCTGCTCAAGGGGCGTTGGCAGATTTCTTCTCTGGGCAGATTGCCCAAAGCGATGGCTAAGTTGGTGGAGAAAGCTAGTTTTTGGACCGCTGGCTCTAAAGATGCTTCTGTGGCGGTGGGAATTTTGGAAAATCAAATTACAGCTAGATTTTTTGCCAAAGATTCAGTGCTTTGGACTGAAGCCTTGTTTAGATTGATGCGTTTTCATGGCTCAGTAATTGGACCTGAATTGCGTCAGGCCTTCAAGAATTTAGAAAATGAGCAAGCAGATAAGGATTTAAAACTCGGCTCTAAGACTAAAGAGCAAGTTAG
>DITI01000021.1:0-2628 GCA_002422765.1 Candidatus Pacebacteria bacterium UBA6188
CGAATACCCATTGATACACCTCTTTCTTAAAGTTAAGTAGAAAAACATCGAGTAAAGAGGATAGTCAGATTTGTGGATCAGATAGGTCTGATTTTGTTGTAGGAAATGCCCTACATGAATCAACTTAATGACTAAAAATATAAAAATAAAAACCGTCAAGTAAGACGAACAAAAGATTAAAATCATCAGTATGGAAACATGGACTTATGCTTGGGCGGTACGCAATCTCTTGGCCCAACTGCTCATGCCGCCGGGTATTTGGCTGTGGCTGATACTGCTCCCGCTTTTTTTATTGAAAAAGCGTGAGCTTTTACAAAAAGCTTTCATCCTTTTTGGTGTTTTGATGATTTGGTTTACTAGCACCAACTACCTAGCCTTGCAGTTAACAAATGCTTTAGGCAGCATCATCACTTGGTCAGCGCCACTAGATCTTAATGTTTTAGAAAACAAACACAATGTCAATCAAGGTGCTAAACAAATTGATGCAATTAACTTTTCAAAACCAGGGGCAGAACAAGCGATTGTGATCTTGGGTGGAGGGCGTAGAAGCGGTGCAATTGAATACCCACAGTATCAAGACCAAAATATCGAAGCCAGGGCCATGGAAAGAGTTAGATATGGTGTCACCTTGTCTCAAACAACTCTTTTGCCTATCTTGCTCACTGGTGGCGCTCCTGATGCCACATCAAGCAATGAACTAACAGAAGCAGAGTTAACTCAGAAAGTCTTAAATAATGAGTATCAGGTCCAGGCTCGCTGGCTTGAAAAGCAATCAAGAACCACCGAGGAAAATGCAGCGTTTTCAGCCAAAATGCTGAAGCAAGAAGGTGTTACTCACATCTACTTGGTCACCCATTTTTGGCACATGCCCAGAGCTCAGGCTGTATTTGAAAAGCATGGCCTTAAGGTCACACAAGCTCCTATGGGTTTTTACCAAAAAAATCAGTTTCATCCGATGGATTTCTATCCTAGTAGTGCTGGGATAGAAAGAACGCGCTTCATCTGGAGTGAAGCTTTAGGCCTGATTTGGTACCGTATCAAGTTATAATTAACATAATTAAGCAAATGGACAAAAGTCATGTCAGACCAAAACATCAACCCAAGTTTCAACTCAAAGATTGAAGATGAAATTTCCCTCAAAGATATTGTTGATTTCTTGATTGAGTCTTGGAAGATAATTTTGCTAGGTGGAGTTGTTGGTGGACTGCTGGGTTTGGGATATGGAACTATGGTGACTCCTAAATACCAAGCTACTGCAAGCATTCAAGTAGCTAAAGTTGCAGGTATTGATGTGGAGGCACCACTTCTATTGGTAGAAAAACTCAAGATGCCTATGTATTACTCCAAAAAAACATACGAGGCTTGCAATGTTGTCGAAAAACTTGAGCCGGGAGATGCAATTGCAAAGACACTTAAGCCAAATTTGGCAAAAACAGCCCCAATTATTACTATTTCTTATAGTGAAGAAAGCCCAGAAGGCGCTCAAAAATGTTTAGAGGGGGTGCTAGATGATATCCGCGCTAGTCAGAATCTATTAGCAAAACCAATTATCCAAAGTAAGAATATTCAATTAGTTAATTTGAAGCAAAAGCTTGAGACTGCTGAAAACTTTATAAAAAAATTACCCAATAAAAATTTGAGTTTTGATTTTTCAGATTCGAAATTTTCTGCTTCGACTTTATTGCTTGTTACAACCATGAGCAAAGAAAATGAAATTAGAGATTTACGCACTCAAATCAACGATCTAGAAATTGCAATGCTTGAGCCTCAAACTAAAGAAGCGTTTTTAGCCGCTCCTATCTTTTCGCCCAAACAAAAAGTGTCTCCAAAACGAACTATGATTCTTATTGGTGGACTGGGGGCTGGTTTATTTATCGGCTTACTACTGATCATAGGTAAACGTGCCTACGGTACATATAAAGCATCCAGCCAATAGTAAAGCTTGGTTCATCCACAAAAAGAATTAAAAGTTAGCAAAGCTCCTATCTATGAAGTGGCATGTGATCCATACCAAGGTCAGAGATGAGTTCAGAGCACTAGAAAATCTTCAAACTCAAGGCTTTGAAGTCTTTCTGCCAACCTGCCAAGTCCAAAAAAAACGACAGGGTAAAATTCAGCTGGCCACTGAACCCTTGTTCCCTAGATACTTATTCATCCGTTTATCTGATGTCACCAGTAATTGGTTTCCAATCAGATCAACCANNTCAGCTTCTGAGATTTGGTACTTCATCAGACCCAGTAGAAATACCTGAAGCGATTGTTAATTGTTTAAAACAACGCTGCACTAAAGAAGAACCTTTGCATGAACTGTTCAAGCCCGGTGAGGTGATCGAGATTACTCAAGGACCATTCAAAGGCTTTACAGGCTTCTTTGAAAAACTTCAAACCTTACNNGCTATTGGTTGAGGTATTGGGCTCATTACAAAAGCTACAAATTCAACTGCCACAGTTAAGAAAATTGAGTGTTTGATTCTTGCACTATAGCTGCATTCATTTGAATATTTTATTTTGAATTTAATACTTAGTGAGTGTAAGTAGTTATTTATGCAACTGCTCCATCAATTAAAAAAGTAACCAACTTTGTAAGTTTTTAATAGTAATTAATTACTTCAGTAATTTAAAGATGCT
>DITI01000021.1:2635-2815 GCA_002422765.1 Candidatus Pacebacteria bacterium UBA6188
TTTGCCACCACACAATTGCTGGGAACACAGCCAAACTCGATAGCAACCATATGTAAGGAGAGGTCCTTGCATTTTTAGCATACGATGCAGTCTCGTTGGATTCATGAACTTCAGCCCATCGAATCACACGACGATAAATTAGAGAGTGAAAGTGAGCTCCATCAGGGAGGCCAGGATTTT
>DITI01000036.1 GCA_002422765.1 Candidatus Pacebacteria bacterium UBA6188
GTCTGAGTCACTATGTTTTTTATCCACAAGCAGACATTACTTTACCAAATGACCATTTACCACTGCGCGGTCCCTGGGGAGTAGCGATTTTTGCCAATGAGATTATTGAAGAAAAACATCATTACTATTTTGGTCATGAAAATGGCAATTTGGCGGTGTTCGATAACGCTCATCCTAGCTTGATTGATCGAGTGGCTTTGGCAGTTAAGGCGAGAGTGGCTGATCAGGATTTTCAGGTGCTTGCAGTCCATTTTACTTGGTCGGGTGAAGGAGCAGTCAATGAAGCTCAGCGACGTGATTATCTAGAACTTAGCAACTTCATGAAACAGTTTGATGAAATGATTTTTTGTGGTGATCTCAATACGCCACGAGGTTATGAGATTTGGGATGACCTATCCAAGAAATATGCTGACAATATGCCAGCTTCAATCGACACCACTATCGACAAAAATTTACACAAGTCTGGTAAAGATATCCGTTTGGTGATTGATGCTCTTTTTACCAGCCCTCACTACCTAGTTGATGAAGTGCGGGTTTTGCCAGATACCAGTGATCACATGGCAGTGGTAGCGGAGATTGAGCGAAGATAATCTTCTCTGGCTTTTCTAGCTGGTATTTTAGCTAATTAGTTGATAAAATTGCATCTGTTTTTAACAAGTGAACAATCCCCTGTAGCTCAATGGCAGAGCAGGAAGCTGTTAACTTCAAGGTTCGTGGTTCGAGTCCACGCGGGGGAGCAAAAATAGGCCTATAATATTGACAATTTCCAATTTAAATTATATAATACTAGAGTTTGTTGTGGTGGATTTATGATCTTCAAATGCTGGGGAATTTTGTATCTATCGCAGCTGCACATTAACAGTGAACTACTTTGTTAACTTGGACAGTATTTAGAATATTTAATTGTATTTTAAGTACTGTCCAAGTAAATGGACGGCATCTCAGAGACAACTGAGATTGACTTTTTTTTGGAGGAATCGATGGAAATCAATAAAGATAAGTTTGATAAGATCATGTGGTGGGCATTTCTATTGCTCACGTGTGGGTCAACTTTTCAGGGATGGGTTTATGATGACCTATTTTTAAAAATTTTGTCTCCACTCATGATTATTTGGCTGGTTGTTGGATGGTATGTTTTTTATTACTATCCGTCGCGCAAGTAGTTTATTGTAAAATCCCAGTGCTTATGTGCTGGGATTTTTCGTTTAATTTAAATTTATTCGTAATTATGTATAATAAAACCTAGGAGGTAATCATATGTCAAAATACGTTGATGGGTTCGTGCTTGTTGTTCCAAAAGATAAAGTTGAAGATTATAAAGAAATGGCCAAGGGTGGTCGTGATTCGTGGATGAAGCACGGCGCATTGGCGTATTACGAATGTCAGGGCAATGATCTTGTTCCTCAAGAAATGGGCGATCAAAAAGCTCGAGCTTTTACAGAAATGGCTGGAGCAACTGAGGGCGACACAGTTTGGTTTTCATTTATCATTTTTAAATCCAAAGAACATCGCGATGAGGTTAATGCTAAGGTGATGGAGGAAATGAACGAGCAAATGAAAGAATATGAGGACATGAAGATGCCTTTTGACATGAAGAAAATGGCTTATGGTGGATTTCAGGTTGAAGTGGAGGGTTAGATTTGGTTATTAGTCTCATCTGAAGGAAAACTAATTCAAAACAACAATCGCTCCATTGAGCAATGTAGCAAAACTCACCCACAGCAGGTAAGGTATCAGCAGGTAAAACGCTGGCTTTGACAGTGGGTAAAACTTTTTCATCGTTGCTGCAATCATTATCCACATTGCCACGATCACAATTAATCCGAGCAGCGGAGCTCTCAGTCCAAAGAAAATTGGTGACCAGATAAAATTGAGCGCTAGTTGTGCCAAGAAAAATAAGCCAGCTGTTTTTACTTTCTTTTTCTGCCAACCTTGTTTCCAAATCAGATAAAAGGCCACGCCCATCAGAAAATACAATAGCGTCCAGGCTGGTCCAAAGAGCCAGTTTGGTGGAGCAAAGAATGGTTTGTTTAAAGTGGCGTACCAAGTTGGAATGGCAGAGATGGTGAATGGGGTTCCTAGAATTCCAACTAATTCACAGCCAATCACCGATATAATAAATTTCCATGCGTTTTTCATTTTATAAATGATCCTCTTCATCTGCTTCAGCTTCTTGCTTGGTCTTATGGATAATGCCGTCTTTATGATGAGGTGGTGAATAGAGGGTATACAACTTGAGTGCTTGATTAGTCGAGGTGTTGATGACATTGTGCTTGGTTTCGGCTGGAATCACGAAGGCATCACCGTCTTTAATTCTGCGTTCTTCTCCGTTCATGATAATTTTGCCTTCTCCAGCTTCCACACGAAAAAATTGATCAACGATAGTGTGGACTTCTGTGCCAATTTCTTCATTTGGCAGGAGAGACATAATCACTAGTTGAGTGTGTTGTCCGGTGTAGAGAACTTGGCGAAAATAATTATTCTTGAGAGTGAGCTTTTCAATGTTTTGGAGAAATCCTGTCATATCTTTAACTATACACCTTTCTACCTAACTCTCGCCATCAGCTCGCTAGGAAAAGTTAAAACTCCAGATAAAATTAAAACTGCGATCAACACCGTGTAAATACTGCTCCAGATCAAAGTGTTTTTAGTTGCTTTGCTCGGTTCAATTTGACTCGCTTCTTTTTTGAAAAGTTTTTCACCACCTTTTTGCAGCAATAATAAGCCCAAAATATTAGTTAGCCAGTAGGCGCCGATAAAGCTTGGCAGAAATAGGGATTCTCTGATCAGGCCAAAAGGTAGGGCAATCAGGTAAGATAGGGGAAAGTTGACGATCAGATCATTCCACCAAGAGAGTGGTGAAAGGAGAAAACCAATGAGGGCTAAAGCTCCGCCTGTGGCTCTAGCCAATAAGCTTTGTTGCGCCACACTCTAGATTGTAGACCTTATTTTTTTGCAAAGCAAAAAAACCTAGTATAATCTCCTTTAATGGTAGAAGAGCGATTGAAAAGTTCCATCACTTTAGATGATATTTACAAACTTGCTGCTCGCAAAAGTATTATCTTTTTTATTGCTGGTGATGAGGAATCTGAGCAAAATTTAGCGATGGAACTTGGACATGTTAGAGAAAATCCAGAATTATATTATGGTCCGATTCTCGCCGTACTCAAAGAACTTTTCCCAGATGAGAAGTATCCACCTCATCTGAAAACTTTACATGACGAAATGAGACAAAAAGAAGCCGAGAGAGAGTCAGTTATGACTGAAGATATGTTTTTACTCGGTATGAGATTAGTAGATGCCTTGAGCAATTCTGATGCAAATGATGGGAAGGATGAGAGTTGAAAATTATTTTAACTCAATTGGTTGGCCGATGATTTTTCCAAAACTCTTGTCTTCGGTACAAATGCAGATCTTAAATTATTAAAAATTCTTCTGAAAAAGCCGACTTCTTTTTGCTGGGTTTTTGCTTGATTCTCAACAAACTCTTTTTTGTTGAGGATTTGATCCCTGATCAATCTAATTGAAGCGCTATTAACCTGTAATGAGTCCACTAGAAAATCACCCGTCGCTATTCTTCTTTTTTGGATTTCTTGAATTCTTATGGCAGTGGGGTTCTTAAGTGCCTGAGGTGCTTTTTCATGAAACTTATAAAGCTCTGCTTCTTCTGTGCACATTTTTTTATATGACTCTAATAATTCTCCTTTTATTTGCTGAGTTACTTCTTGGTTAATGGCGTCAAATTGCTCTCTGCCAACACCAAAGACTTGGAGACCAATCGCAGGCAAGTTAAATAATTTATCGTTATATTTATTTTGTACGTAAGTAATTTTTCTAGACTCTTCGGTGTTTGGAGCGAGTGCCGAGCCTAAACTCANNAACAGTGGCTTCACGGTATTCATCAAGTATTTTGCTGACAAGTTTTTGTCTAACTTCATTATTAACAACACTAATTTCTTCTGCACTAATTCCAAGTTGAGGTAATATTTCCATTATTTGACCATTTTTTTCAGTCAATGCTCTGGTTTCTTCCTTTATCGCCTCCATTCTATTAACTTTACCTTCAGTTTTTTGTTGAAGTTTGGCTTTGGCAATTTCGAGGCTTTCTTCATCAGTCATGGCTTGTCCAGCTTGAGTGGCTTTGTCTTTAATGTGCCACGCCTCAGTTGCTAGCAAAATCGAATCAGCGCCATTCAATTCAACAGACTCCATGGCAAGTGCGTAAGAGTGGTTGACTACACCTGAAAACTCTG
>DITI01000011.1 GCA_002422765.1 Candidatus Pacebacteria bacterium UBA6188
AACTTTTCAACTGTTGCGGAGGTGAAGGGATTCGGACCCTTGAAGCCGTAAGGCTCACGCTTTCCAAGCGTGTGCAATTGACCACTATGCGACACCTCCTTGTTTGATTTTTTCCAAAGAACTCTGAAATTATACCAGAAATCTTGAAAAGTGTTTTTGTTCAACTTATGAATTGCTTGGACGACGAGCTGATGAATTTTCTGACCGATGATTTTCTTTGTAGGCATACATTTCTTTATCAGCTCGATCCATGATCTCTCTCAAATTAGGCTTTTCGTTTTGGCTGTGGGCAGCGTAATATCCAGCTACGCCATAATCAACGCCTGCTTTAACCTCTGTTCTTTGATTATTTATTTCAGCAATGATTTCCACCACGAGGTTCTCAAGTTTATTTTTAATTTTAGCAATGAAGCCATCAAAATCAGTTTCTTGATTGAAGTGCTGACAAACTAAAACAAATTCATCTCCTCCATATCTAAACAGCAGGTCTTCTCCATAGGTAGTTCTAAAATTAGCATTAATCTGTCTGACAAATTCCTGAAGAATTCTGTCGCCGTTTTTATGACCATAATCGTCATTAATTGGCTTGAAATCTCTGAAATCCAAGTAGACAATGGCTCCGTCATGTCTAGGTACAAAATCATTTAAAAATTCTTCCAAAGCTTTTCTATTTAAGCAACCTAAGACAGCATCAATTTTGGCTCCCTCCATCAAGTCTTTAATTTTTTTAGCAATTCTATTCGCTTGATCCACAGCCGGAATACCACTTTCTTCCTCACCCTTTTCTGGATGATTATTGACAAGCTTTTGACCAGTTGAGGCGGCTACCCATCCATCTCTACTTGGAATATCACCCTGATTTAGACCTCTCGCCATATGGATTTTATTTTACAACAAAAAACGCCGTGATTGCTCACGGCGTTTCCAGTTTTGATCTAAAGATTAATATCTGCGATCTCTGTTTTGTGGTCTACCACCACCAAAGGAGCGATTATTGTCTCTTCTTGGGAAACGATCATTGCTTCTTGGCTCACGAGGTCGAGCGATATTAACAACCAACTCTCTCTCTTCCAACACGTAGCCGGCCATCTTATCGATAGCAGCTTGAGCGCTGGCTTCTTCGGCAAATTCTACAAAAGCGAAACCCTTGGAACGGCCGGTCATTCTATCAGTAATTAAACTGACCTGGGTGATTTCGCCAAATTCGGAAAACAAATTTTGTAAGGCATCTTGGGTCATGCTCCATGGGAGATTACCAACGAAGACCTTTTTCTTGTTTTCCATGTTGTCATTTTGATCTGACATAAATATGGACTCTTCTTTCTTGAGTCTAAACTCAAGACAATTAATACTGTGGTCTATTATAACCGATGCTGTCCAATTAGATAGTGGCTAAATTACCTGATATCCAGCCCCTTGAATCGCTCTTTTTAGCTCATCGTGATTGGTTTTTTGTGGGTCAAAATGAACCTTGGTTTCAGCCTTAGCATAGCTAGTGCTGGTTTCAAGAACTCCATCAACTTCCTCAAGAGCATTATCTATGGACATAGCGCAACTGCTGCAGTGTAAGCCAGAAAGCTTAAAGACAACCTTTTCCCCTTGGATAGTCTTTTTTTTGAATAAATTTAGCATAATTCCTTTCTCAATTTTAATTTATAGAGTGGTAATTTAAATTACCTCCATCACGCCAGTATACATTCCCATCGAGCATGAAAAGGTAAATTTACCTTTTTCCTCTGGGGTAAAAGTAAAAACTTGTTCCGAATTGGCTTTGACAATGGTGCTAATGTCGAACTCACGAAAGACGAAAGCTTGAGCACAAGAGTAAACATTGCCACTAGCTAGGGTTAATTCGACTGGAATGCCCTTTTTAACCTTAAATGTTTTTGGGTAATAACCATTATTACGAATATCAATGGTGACTTTTTGCAGATTGCCAACCTGTCGCACTGCCTGATCAACTCCAGCTTGCTGACTAAAGCGTTCATCAGAGAAAAACCAAGCAACTTTGCTGGTAATTTTATTGATCGTTAGCGGTGAATCGAGCACGATCAAGACGCCATTGAGACTATAAATTGCCAAAGAAATTAGGATGGCGGCGGCTGTTTTGTTAAAAATTGCTTGCCAAGCTTCGGTGAGTTTGGCTGTGGCGATGCCAAGGGCGGCAAAAATTGGAGCCGTGCCTAGGACAAAAGCACCCATGATTAGAGCGCCTTGGATAGGACTACCACTGGCTACTGCCAAGACTTCCATGCTTTGGGTGACGCCACAAGGAATGAAGACGCTAAATAGGCCTAGCACGATTGGAGCGAATAAAGCTCGACTTTTACTCTG
Source organism: Candidatus Pacebacteria bacterium UBA6188 (assembly GCA_002422765.1). Classification (GTDB taxonomy): domain Bacteria; phylum Patescibacteriota; class Microgenomatia; order UBA1400; family PJMF01; genus UBA1364. Next base: position 2,335 of record DITI01000011.1, read on the forward strand.
ATTTTTAACCAATCTGCGCATGAATTGCGGAGGCTGAAAAGCAAGATGGCGAAAAATTGGATGAACATCGAGAAAATTCATCGCTGTTGCCAGCATAAAAAGAGCAGTAAAGACTTGTAAGCCAAGCTGCGCTCCAAGACTCAGGGTAAAAACTGAGCCTAAGCCACCAAGCAAAAAGCCTAGGAGAACATGCGAAACAAATTTAGCGGAGAGAAACATGGTTACTGGCAACCAGTCCAATTGGTCAAATTGATTCAGACTAACTGCTTGAGTTTTGTTTTTGCCAACTTTTTCAGCTAACTCTTGTTTTTTCTGGTTAGCGATAATGCTAGCCAGTAAACCGCCCTGTACTGCTGCACAAGAGACGCCTCCAGTAGTCAGGCCAGTTAGGAAAATTGCCCATAAGTTCATAGTTTTTGTCCTTTCAGACGTAGTGCATTAGCAACCACGGTGACACTCGAGAAGGCCATGGCTAGACCAGCTAGCATAGGATTTAATAATAAATTAAATTGCGGATAAAAAACACCCATCGCCACCGGAATCAAGACAATATTGTAAGCAAAAGCCCAGAATAGATTTTGCCTAATATTCTGGAAAGTGAGTTGTGATAGGTGAATAGCCTGAGGTACCAAGGCGATATCGCTATGAAGTAGAGTAATGCCAGCCGCTTCAATAGCTACATCAGTACCATTGCCCATGGCGATGCCAACGTCAGCGCTACTGAGGGCTGGAGCGTCATTAATGCCATCGCCCACCATTGCTACCACGCCATATTTGGCCTTCATTTCCTTGATGACCGCTTCTTTTTGAGCGGGCAAAACTTCGGCAATCACTTCATCGATTTGCAATTTTTTAGCGATGTTTTGAGCGCTTTGTTTGTTGTCGCCAGTCAACATGATGGTTTTGATACCCATTGTTTGCAACCTTTGAATAGTGGCGAGACTATTGGCTCGTTCTTTATCAGCAATGGCAATGATGTTTAAAACTTGGCTACCCAAAGCAACAAAAACCAAGCTATAGGCTTTTTGGCGCCATTTCTTGGCCAATTCTTGCATCTTTTCATCTAATCTGATTTTGTTTTTTATTAGCAGTGCTTCTGTGCCAATCAAGATGGTCTCTTTTTTGTATTTGGCCTCGATACCAGCGCCAGCGTGACTGACAAAATTTTGCAAAGTAATTGGTGATTCTTGCTTAATATTTTTAGTGGCATAATTCACCAAGGCTTTAGCCAAAGGATGGGCAGACAGTGTTTCAGCGGTTTTGA
>DITI01000041.1 GCA_002422765.1 Candidatus Pacebacteria bacterium UBA6188
AAATTTCGCATGGCTATGGAAAATGGGGCGAGGGGCTATTGTTTGGGTTCAGTCTTATGGCAAGAAATTGCTAACTTTAGACTTGAAGATCAAAGTTTTGATTTACTTGGCTTGGAGAAATATATCGCCACCACAGTACGCGACCGCCTAATGGAGTTAAACCGCATTGCTTCAGAGAGTCTTGATCAGCTGCCTGAGAATTGATTTTTTTCTTTATATAGATTAACATCTATATATATGTATACTTTACCCAACCTACCCTACGCTTACGAAGCTTTAGAGCCTCACATCGATGCTTTGACCATGCAGATTCATCATGACAAGCATCATCAGGCCTACTTGGACAAGCTCAATGCTGCCTTGACTAATTATCCAGAATTGGCTGCTTTGAGCGCTGAAGACTTGTTGTGGCATTTTGAGGATCAGGTCAAAGTTCAAACTCCAGCCGACATTCAAACTGCAATTAGAAATCATGGTGGTGGTTTTGCCAATCACAACTTATTTTGGGAAATTCTTTCGCCAGAAGGTCCAAGAGAAGCTGTTGGTCAATTGGCAACTGCTATTGCTAGTCAATTTGGTTCTTTTGCCAATTTTCGCAGTCAATTGATTGATGTAGCCATAAAACAATTTGGTTCTGGTTGGGCCTGGCTATCTCTAAATGAAAAACAAGAGTTGGTTCTTTCTTCCTCAGCAAACCAAGATTCTCCGCTACTCATCCACCATTATCCAATCTTGGGCGTGGATGTTTGGGAGCATGCTTACTATCTCAAATACCAAAATCGTCGCCCAGACTATTTGGAAGCGATCTGGAATGTGCTTGATTGGCAAAAGATTGAAGAGCGTTATCTTGCTGCTCTAAACAAATCATAATAGACATTCTCTTTGATTTGCTTTAGCATTTCTTTTTATGTTGGAAGTTATCTTAGATGTTGAAACCAAACAAATTTTTGATGATGTTGGAGGTTATTTTCCAGAAAAATTAGGTATTTCTTTCGTTGGGGTTTGCGTGCGTGAGAGTCGTTTTTCCAAAGGCACCATGCAGTCTTATTTCGAAAAAGACTTGCCTAAGCTTTTCCCTCTCTTGGAGCAAGCTGATGTAGTGGTGGGTTTTAATATTGATGGCTTTGATATGCCCACCTTTATTCCTTATTATCAGGCAGATATTAGTCGTATTCCTACCTTGGATGTGATGGATCGAATCAAAAAAAGCATTGGTCATCGCATCGGTCTAGATGCTGTGGCTAAAGAGACTTTAGGCATTGGTAAGTCTGGTGATGGTTTGGACGCCATTAAATATTACAAATCTGGCAATTTTGAAGCTTTAGAGAAATATTGTTTGCAAGATGTGGCGGTGACTAGAGACATTTATGATTATGGTCTTAAAAATGGCAAAATTATGTTTCGTAACAAATGGAATCGCTTGATTGAAGCTCCAGTAGATTTTTCCTTCACTAGCCAGAAGGCAAGTGGGGTGCAGATGAGTTTGATATGAAAGCAAAAATTTGTTTAACAGCTTCAGCTTTTCTCTTTCATCAGGGCAAGGTTCTATTGGTTAAACATCAAAAACTACAGCAGTGGCTTGGTCCAGGTGGACACATCGATGAAAATGAGTTGCCTCATGAAGCAGCGGAGAGAGAATTCTTGGAAGAGACTGGCTTGAAGGTTAAAGTTTATAGTGCTGCTCAAGAATTCGCAGTTTCAGCAAATGCCGAAGATTTATTTCACCCCATTCCCATGGCTATTAACGAACACTGGGTTTGTCATGAAAATTATCAGGCTCGTTTGGAGGCTCAGTCAAACAAACAAGCTTTTACTCCTCACGCTAAATGGTCGAAGGGTTGTGAAAAACACTTAAACTTTGCTTATTTAGCCAGACTAGATGGTCCGTTAGAAATCAAACCTCAGGCAGGAGAATCAGAAGAGATTGCTTGGTTTACTCTTGAAGAATTACAGCAGCTTTCTAGTCAAGATTTGGCCAGTTCGATTCTTGTCGAGGTGACTAGAGCTTTTGAACTTGTCAATTCAGATCAAACTTGAGACAATCATTCATATGTCCATCCCTCATCAATTAACTGATCAAGTTAAATTATTGCAAAAAGTGGCCATTATCCGCTCAAATAAAACTGAATTGGAGGTTTTACTCCTACAACGTAGTCCAGAGGCTTTATCTAGACCCAATTGTTGGGATTTGCCAGGTGGCAATAGCGAATGGCCAGAGGAAAATCTGTCACAAGCCAACTTACATTTACAAGATTTGTCCAGAGAAGTCAAAGAAGAAACTGCTTTGCAGTTTGCGCCAGCTATTTTAAAAAACCAACTTCCAGTGCATTTTTCCACCTACTTTGATGGTGAAAAGCAAATTTTCACTGTGATTTGTGGTTGGTCGCTAGATTTCGATTCCACTAATCAAGCTGAAATTCAGCTTTCAGCAGAACATCAAGCTTACGCTTGGGTAAACGCTAAATCTTTAACTGACTGCGATTTTGGTGGCGAGCAAGGTGCTTTTGTTTTAGATACCATTCAGCAAGCTTTTTTAAATTTTAAAAAATTGTCATGAAATTTATTGTTGCTTCCACCAACCCTGTCAAAATTAAAGCAGTGACTCTGGCAGTTGTAGATCATTTTCCAGACGCGCAAGTTGTTGGTCTAGAAGCCCCAAGCGGAGTGGCAGCTCAACCCATGAGTGATGCAGAAACTAGACGTGGAGCTTTCAATCGAGCTAAGGCAGTGAGAGCCTTGGCTTTAGAGCAGAAGCTAATTGCTCCCAAAGAAGAAGCAATATTTGTTGGCTTGGAAGGCGGTGTTTTTCAGCCAGAATTTAGTGAGGATGCACAAGCCTTGTGGTCGACAGTTTGGGTAGTGGCGCTTGATTCCAATGGTATTTTCTACGAGAGCAATGGCGCACGCTTTCCTTTGCCGACATTTCTGTCTCAGATGTTGCGCAATGGTGAAGAAATGGGTCCTAGTCTGGGTCGCTACGTTAAAGACCCTGATCTCAGACAAAAAGAAGGCATGATCGGTTATTTGACCAATAATTTTACCAATCGCACTCATGAGTACGCTAGCATTGCAAAAGTAGCTATTGGCCTCTGGTATGGTGCCCTCAACCATCAAGACAATACTTGACAAAATTTTTTTACACGGCAGAATGGGATCATAGTAATACTTAGTGCAAGGAAATATGTCAAAAAAACTCCAAAATTTGTTACCTTACCTTTTTCCCCTAATCGCCATTATTTTTGTGGTGATTATGTTTTCTCGTTGGTATAAAGGCAAAACAGCTGAAACTCCCCTCAGCTTGCTCGATTCTCAACTTCAAGTAGAAAGTTTGCCAGCTCAATTGCAAGACAGCATTCTCAAGGGAGCTACTGATTACGAGATGATGGATCTTAAGGGTGTAGAAGGCGCCATGGGTGAATTGCGTTATCAGATTAAAGATGACAAGTTGAGTTTCACTGTAACCGCTAATTTGCCAACTGCTCAAGAAGATTATGCGGTTTGGTTGACTGATTTGGATGGAGAAACCAAGAAAAGAGTTTTCAACTTGGTTTATTCTAAAGCTGGTTATGTTGGCAGTGCTATCGTGCCAGCCGACGTTTTACCAGTCAAAGTAGTGGTAGCCAAAGCTTCAGACTTGATGCTCCAAGATGCTCTTTTAGAGGCAGAATTAACTGCTCCAGAGGCAAAATAATCGCTTGCTTGATATTTTTTGATGTACTTTGACATAAAAAAATGGAAATTGCTTCTTGATTAGCTAGTCAAGTATGTTAGTCTTAGTTAGTAATAAAAATTATTCTCTTTGGCAATCCAGAGAGAAAGAAGGGTAAATTATGGCCAACGCCTATAGTTACACAAACTCTAAAGGTCAAACCTATTACCTTCACACCAGAGACGTTACCTTGAAGAACGGTAGAGTGCAAACCATCTACTTCTTCGCTCGCGATGTGCGCGAGGGCTCTCTTAGTGAAGTCCCAGCTGCCTACCAGGTAGTTGAAACCAGCAGAACTGGCATGCCAGTTTTGAAGAAGAAATAAACTCTTCACTAAATTGTGAAAAATTAGCCCCGCTTTTAAGCGGGGCTTTTTCTATTATGAGATTATTTTTCTTTTCCTCTAGATCTAAAAAAATCTTCTTTTTCCCTAAGTCTTTCCTCTCTTGCTAGTTCAGCTTCCCTTTCAACATTTGGATGAAGTGCTTTTAACTTCGAGATTTGCTCTTCGATTTTTGGATTACTCGCTTCTTTTAAAAAACGACCATAGTTTCCATAAGATTTTAAATGATTTAACCACTCTATGGCTTCACCAATAGATAAGTTTGTTGGAATTTCGTCGTTGATAAAATCTCTAGGCATATTTAAGATGATATTATACCCTTATGCAAATTTATCTTGGTAGCGATCATGGTGGCTTTGAGCACAAAGAGTCTTTGAAGGATTACTTGTTTACCAAACACCCTGATTTCAATCTTGAAGACTGTGGTTTTTTTTCTCTTGATCCTCAAGACGACTACCCATTAATTGCCCTATCAGTGGCACAAAAGGTAGCTACAGCCAATAAGCAAGCTCTAGGAATCATTCTTTGTCGTTCTGGTTCTGGGGTGGTTATTGCTGCCAATAAAGTCAAGGGTGTGCGTGCGGTAGAAATTTATGATCAAAAAATTGCCGCTCATGCCAAAAGTCACAACCAAGCTAACGTGATTACTTTTGCCGGTGATTATTTATCATTTGACGAGATGACTCAGTTATTGGAGACATTTTTGACTACTCAGGTAGATACTCATCCGCGACATCAGCGTCGTCTTGAGCAAATTAGTAATTACGAAAACAATCATTAGTTTTAACCAAAAAAGGATAATATGAATTTAGACGTGAGCGCCAATGTTTTGACTGGAGATTTGCAATTAGCCAAGAAGCAAATTGCTCTGGCCAAAGAAAGTGGCTTGTTGGAAGCCATTCAGATTGACATTGTGGATGGAGTTTTTGCTGACAATCACACCTTTACCCCCCAAGATTTAGTGGAGATTGATTTTGGTCATTTGCAGATTGATTTCCACCTGATGACAGAAGAACCCATGGATTATGTCTGGGAGATGGAGGAATATTGCCGTCATTTACCGATTAGGGCGGTTTTTGGTCAGCTGGAAAAGATGTCTTACCAAGAGGCTTTTTTGGAAGAAGTCAAAAAGCAAGATTGGCGAGCAGGTTTGGCTCTAGACCTATACACTCCTCTAGAATCCATTGAGGTGAACAGTTGGGATTGGATGGATGGCCTTTTACTTTTGGGAGTGGAAGCAGGAGCTTCTGGGCAAAGGCAAAGCCCTTTGCTTTTGGACAAGATTAAGGAGGCTCGAGCAAAAATTCAACAAGGCGAACCTTTAAAAATTTTTGTCGATGGCGGAGTTAACAAAGAAAACATTGAAGCTCTCCAAGCAAGTGGTATTGACGGAGTAACTCTCAATTCAGCTTTCAACAATGCCCCCAATTACAAACAAGCAGTCGAGGAGTTTTTAAGCTATGTCAAATAACAAAAAAATCATGATTCCGAAATCTAATCGTCGATGCAAAATAGAGAATATTGCTTTCTACGGCAGTGCTGATTTGGACTTGTCGGATCCAGCTTATGATGAAGCTTATCAAGCTGCCAAACATGTGGCCAAAAGAGGCAAAGTGGTCATTAACGGTGGTGGCCCTGGCATCATGGAAGCTGCAACCAAAGGCGCTAAAGCTGGTGGTGGTAAAACCCTGGCCGTAACTTTTTATCCTGAAGATCTGCCAGAATTTGAAGGCCGAGATGGTCAGAATGTGGTGGATAAAGAAATTAAAACTGCCAATTATATCGAGCGCATGTTTGGTTTGATGGATAATGCCGATCT
>DITI01000003.1 GCA_002422765.1 Candidatus Pacebacteria bacterium UBA6188
AACTTCCTTAAGAATCTGGCTATCTTCCCATAAACCCCAATAGGTTAAAGTAGTTATTTGGGCGGGGGCAGTGTCAGAAGGAACCTTGGTGTTTTGACTGGTATTAGTGTTTTTAGGAGTGCTGCTCTTGGGTTTAAATAAACTAAAAAGCAAAAAAGCTAAGGCCAAAACTAGTAAAACAGCACCACCTATTAAAAGTGGCTTAGGCAAATTAAATTTAAATTTAGCCAAAGGACTAGCTGCTTTTTTAGCTCCGCCACCTTGACTCGAAGTTGGCGCTGCCTGAGCGCTGGGAGCTTGAGCAATTTCTGGTTTGGCGGGTGCAGTCGCTGGTGCTGATGGTGAAGGCGCAGGAGTAGCTGAGGGCTGACTTGATTGAGTTAGTGGAGTTGATGGGGTTGTAGCTGCAGTGGGAGTGACTTGAGTAGCTGGCGCAGTTTGATTCTGACCCTGACTGGTCTTTAAAGAAATCTGATCTAGTGGTCCAGTCGGTCGACTAGGAACAGGCGGCATAGGCGTGGGCGAGCTCACAGGACTAGCGACAGGAGCAGGGACTGTTGGAGGAGCTGGAGCAGTCACTCGCACATTAGGTGGCGTTCCACCAGGGTTCTCTCTAGACAAACCACCGGGAACTACTTGTGGCTGACTAGGAGTTTGGGCAAAAACTGTTTGCGAATTGCTTGGTTGAGCCTGGCTTGCTGGCAAACCAGCTGATACAGCTTGGCCTGGTAAATTTGGTTTGGGTAAGTTCTGACTTGGCATAGACACAAACTACACAGTACAATGTAGTGCACCACTATTATGGATAAAATTCAGCCAGCAATCAAGCGTAGCTTCAATCAAAATGCGCAGAGCAAAGCTCTGTTGATATTGGGGATCCTACTTTTGTTTTTGAGCGTCTGGTTGGTGTTAATTTATTTACAATACTACAACGACAAATTCTTTCCCAAAACCTACATTAATGACCTAAATGTTTCTGGCCTAAGCAAAGAAGAGGCCAAAAGCAAAGTTCTTGCGCAAATGCAAAATGGCATTAACCCAAAAAGTGACCGCTTAAGCCTTGTTTATGGTGAACAAAAAGTAGAAGCTCAACTGACGCAACTAGGAATTCAAGACAACTTAGACGAAGTCTTGGAATTAGCTCTGACTCCCAATCGCTCTCCAGATGGTTGGCAAAAAACTAAGCTAGTTATCAAAAGTCACCTTTACCCTCAACGCTACTTTGTTAAATTAAATTTTGCTACCGATAAAGTTGAGGTCTTGATTCAAGAGCTTAAAAAGCTTGTTGATGTTGCTGGAGAGAAACCTCAGGCTCAATTGCTTGGTCAAAAGATCATAGTAAATCCGGGTTTAACCGGCACAGAACTCCTAGTAGAAGAAACCTGGCAAGCTTTGCATCAGCAAGTTTTCGAAAGAAACCTACGTGATCTTAAGCCTCAAGATCTGCAGGTAGTTGCCGTAATTGAACAGCCAATTCTTGCCCTAGACTCAGAACAAATAGAGCAAACCCAACAAAGACTTGAAAAGTTTCTTGGCCAGAAACTTGAGTTTAATTACGATTACCGCAAAACTACTTTGACTGGGCAAACACTCCTCGACTTATTACAACTACCCACCGGCCCAGATCAAGAAAAGATTGCTGAGTTTATCCAAACACTCAAGACTCAAGTGGATCGACCTAGTAGTGATGCTATTTTTGACTATGATTCACAAACTTTAGCCGTCAAAGAATTTGTTCCCGATCAAGATGGTCTGGAAGTTGACGCGCTGGCTAGTCAAAAAATTATTGAGGAATTTTTACAGCAAATTGAAAATCAAGCAGTCACTGATCAAAAAATCGAGAGCTCATTTGACTTGCCCCTGGCCAAAGTTAAAGCCGATTTAACTTTAGAAGAAAGCAATGACTTGGGCATAAAAGAAGTGATTGGCTTTGGCGAAAGTTGGTACGATCACTCTATTCCCAACCGTATTTTTAATGTGGATCTGGCCACTAGTCGCATTACCAATCATATTGTCAAACCAAATGCAGAATTTTCCTTCAACAAAGCTTTGGGTGATGTTTCTGACCGCAGTGGTTATCGCAATGCTTATATCATCGAAGCTGGTCAGACCAAATTGTCTCCAGGTGGTGGAGTTTGCCAAGTTAGCAGCACACTTTTCAGGTCTTTGCTTGATGCTGGGGTCAAAATTAGCAAACGCTTGCCCCACGCTTATCGCGTTTCTTATTATGAAATTGGCAATGAGCCAGGCTTTGACGCGACAGTTTACTCTGGCGAAGTTGACCTGCGCTTCATCAATGACACTCCGGGTCATGTCTTGATCAGTTGTCAGAGCGACAATAAAACCCTCTATATGTCTTGTAAAATTTATGGCACCAGCGATGGTCGCTCCAATGAAATCGTTAATTATAAAAAATGGGGCGCCTCTCCACCCCTACCAACAGTTTATATTGATGACCCCAATTTACCCAAGGGAAAACTAGAACAAATCGATTGGTCAGCTAGTGGCATCAAATCTGAATTTACCAATATCGTCCGTGACAGCGATGGACAAATCATCCGCGAAGATTACTACTACAGCAACTACCGACCTTGGGCGGCTAAATACTTGCGAGGGGTATAAACAACACAACTCCATATTTCCAATAATTAAAAGATTACACTTTTTGCAATACTGTTCTGACAAAATATGAGTTATGGGCCGGAGCGCTGGTGCGCAATTCTGTCCGCGAAACACAATTCGGGGGTTCAATTCCCCTCAGGTCCACAACTCTTTGAAATAAAAGTTTTTAAACTTGAAATAGGCAATTGTTTCTTGTACAATACTCACCAGTTTCGCGGACAGAATTGGGGAATACCCGAATTAAAAAATCACTCAAAAAGAGTGATTTTTTGTTTTTAGACTACTTCTTTTCAATGTTGAAAAGACCAGATTTTACAGATATTCTAGCTGGAGCTCGCAAATTAAAAACCTTGTAAAATTCACTTCCTTTTATTTTTAATTCTCCTTTATTAGTTTGAAAAGTCACTTCAGCAGTTATTCCGCTATCAGCGTAACTAACATTTACACCACTTACACTAGTGTAACCTCCAATACCAATCAGCTCACTCTTGCTATAAGGATTGCCATCAAAACAGGAGGATTCTGGAGTAATGCGACTACTATCTCCCCCTCCTTTATACATAACAACCCAAGCATTAAGAACATCTGCCATTTCTTCACTATTTAACCATGGATGATTTCTGCCACAGCTGTCTCCAGACCTAGTCTTATACCAAGCCTTATAAAACCAATAAGAACCAGCAATGTTTTCATATGCTTGTGAAGTCCAACCGCTTCTTCCACCCTGAGCATCCCAAAATGCTGGGGTTTGATATCCAGAGTTATAGCTAGATGAATATGATTCCTGATAACCTCCGGAAGAAGCTGCGTATTGAGCCCATAAAGGATTGCCATTTGCGATAATAACCCAACCAGAAACAGCATTAACAGCTGTCTCCCAATTCCCGCCCTTATTGGATGGCTTGTAAACCTGACAATCCTCAGTCATACAAATGCATCCTCTATTTTTAACAGTTGCCAAAGCATAGCTCTTAGCAGCTACTGCTTGCGCTTTAAGCGCTTCCATGCCTCCGTTATCACCCCAACCATTAGGCACTTCGTATATTCTTTTAACATAAGTTTCCAAATCCACTGATCCTTGATCGCAAATTAATTTTCCATTTTCATATCTTCCCAAATTGATTGTTTCGTTAGGATAGTCTTTTTTTATCTCAATATTATTTCCATAATAAGCTTTTAATATTTCTTCTGCAGACTGACCACTTTTAGCTCTTCCATAAGCACCGTATTGACTCAAGCCCTTAAAATGGGGTGCTCCAAAACTAAATACAGCAAAAGCAGGAGAAAAACCAGGATTGTAGTTAGGACGACTGGCAGGATCGTCTGCCATTGGAACGTCACCAACAGATGTTTGAAAAGTTGCTGATTTTCCAGCCAAAATTGCTTGCTGCCTAGCACTTAAAATTGCAATTTTACCAGTCAGTTCCTTTTGATAATTTTTAGCTTTAGCAATCTCACCCTTTAAAAATTCTGCTTGTTCATCTAGTTGTTTGGAGAGCATTGCTAAACGATCCTGATCCGATTCAAGCTTCTTTTTATCTTCATTTAACTTACTAATTTCCTCAGATATCGACCTAATTAAACGATCATCTTGCGCCTTAGCTGATTCTTGATAGGCCAATTCTTTGGTTAATTGTGTGGCATTTTGGCTTGATAGAAAAAAACTTAATTGATTTGATGTGCGCGATCTTTTGTAAGATTCTGCCACACGATTAGAAAAAATTTTATAATGATGAACCAAATCAATCTCTCTTTTTTTAATACTAAGCGACAAGTCTTCAGCTTGCTGTTTTGCCTTGGCAATGCCAGTTCTGGCAGAATTTATACGGGCTTCAAAGCTTTCAACTTGTTTTTCAAGTGGAGTTGTGGCATTAGTTGACGCTTCAAGATCTTTTTTAAGTTTTTCTA
>DITI01000058.1 GCA_002422765.1 Candidatus Pacebacteria bacterium UBA6188
TAGGTGTCGCCATAAGCTCTGACCAAGTGATCTGAAGCAGCTTTAGAGGCAGAGTAGGGGCTATGAGGATCATAGGGTGTCTGCTCGTTAAATTTATCTTCCGAATCAAGGGGCAGGGCTCCAAAGACCTCATCAGTTGAAATGTGATGGAAACGTTTAACTTTGTGGCGCAAGCTTGCGTCAAGTAAAACTTGAGTGCCGATGACGTTGGTTTCCAAGAAAATAGCTGGCTCCATAATCGAACGATCAACGTGAGTTTCGGCTGCAAAATGCACAACTGTATCAACTTCAGCCATAATTTGATCGATTAATTTGGCATCTCTAATATCACCCTGAACAAATTTATGATTACTGTTTCCTTCCAAGCCTTGCAGAGTGCTTAAGTTGCCAGCATAAGTTAGTAAATCAAGGTTGATGATTTTGTCATTTGGATGCTTGCGAAGGTAGTGATAGACAAAATTTGAACCGATAAAACCAGCGCCGCCTGTGACCAAAATTGTTTGTTTGTTTTGCATATTAAAAATTAGTTTTTATTTCTACTTTTTCTTGTCTAATTTCCTCCAATTTATTTTCCAAAAATTTATTTCTTCTGCGCTCCACCTCTAGAGATGATTGGTAGAAGCCAGCCAAAAAAGCTAAAACCACAATGCTTGCAAACATTAAGCGAATCAAATTTTTAGTTGAAAATAGCCTGAATGTTTTCATAGAATTTATCTTGATCTTTAATTTTGTAAAGCCATTGTTGTTTGGTTTGCCACAATGGAGGGTTGTAAATTACTCCCTCTTGATCGGCTGGGTAAATTGATAGTTGATGTTTTTTAAAATTGAGTGCGCCAGTGGAATTTTTTTCCAAATAAGCAAGATAGCTACTAGCCAAAGGGTTTATTTCTTCTAGAGAAAGATATTTAGCAAAACGATCTAAATAAAAACGATAGAGTTGACCTAGTTTTTCTGGACTACGAAGACTGAGGATTTTTTTAAATAAAGCTTCTAGAACTAATTGTTGGCGCATGGCTCTGGCCTCATCAGTGCCTTCATCCCCTTCACTATAGCGACTACGCACGTATTCTAAGGCCTTTTGGGCATCCATCTCTTGTTGGCCAGCTGCAAAGCTAATTTCTTTATAAAGGATCTTGGGGTCGCTCACTTGGCTTACATCAACTCCAGGTACGGGAAAGGACGGGTCGCTGAAAGCGACTGGCACATCAATTTCTATGCCATCGACCAAGTCGATCAGTTCTCCCAGATCTTCAATGCTTAGAACCAAGCTTTGGTCTATCTTGAGCCCAGTCATTTGCTCCAAAACTTCTCTGGGGAATTTATCTGGTTCTTCTGGGTATTTTTCTTGACCATAAAAATATAAGGCATTAATTCTTGTTTGATAATCTTCATGATAAAGGTCTCTAGGTAGAGAGAGGGTTTTGATTTGACCATTTTGAAAGTCAAGTTGCACTAGCAAAATAGTGTCGGTTAACTCCGGATTACCTTCTCTGCCACTTAATTTATCTGTTCCTAAGATCAAAAAATTATATTTTTGTGGGAGATCTTGCACTTGCTCGTAGTTTTGTTGTAATTGGTTGAGAAAATTTGTACTTGTCGTCAAAAATTCTTCTTTATCGACCCCCGCAGCTTGAGTAAAAGTCTTGATAAAACGATTGCTTAGAATGTTTAGATAAACGAATAAGGCGATGAAACTCAAAAATAACACCCCCAAGATCCAAAGGATTATCCTCAGGAAAAGCTTGGGCTTCTGGTATTCTAGGGTAACTAGTAAATCTGAGCTCATTGATTTCGAGTATATTGTAAAAGCCGCTTATTTTCAAAGAGAAAAAAGTCGCATAGAATGAAGGCTAATATGGTTGATCCGGAAATCGCTCTTGCTGCTGATGAGCTAAGTAGTGCAGAAATTGATAAAATCAAAAAGAAATCTGTACGAGGAGTTTTATCTTTTTTCTTGCGCACCCTGCTTTTACAAGGTATTGGCCTCACTTCAGCCTTTGTTCTGAGTGCTTTTTTTTCACCTGAAGATTTTGGGGTTTTTGGTATTGTGACTCAAATCATTGCTCTTTTGGTTTTTTTCTCTGATATTGGCTTGGCTGCCTCCTTAATTCAGAAGAAAGAAGAGCCGAGTGAAGATGATTTGAAAACTGCCTTTAGCGTGCAACTGATCCTGTCTTTATTGATCTTTCTTTTGGTTTATTTTATTGTTAAGTTGGATTTTTTAAGCGGTAAAATTGGCTCAGATGGTAATTTGGTTTTACTAGCCTTAGCCATTTCTTTTCCTTTAGCTACTTTCAAAACCATTCCTTCAATTATTTTAGAGCGTAAACTCGATTTCAATAAATTGATTTTGCCTCAGATTTTTGAGCAAATTGTTTTTCATGTGATTTTAATTGTTTTGGCTTGGAAAGGTTATGGCGTAAGTTCTTATTTTTACGCTATTTTATGTCGATCGGTAGTTGGTCTGTTGGTTATGCAGATTATTCAACCTTGGTTGCCGCGTCTAAAGATCACCAAGAAATCTCTCAAAGGCCTGTTAGGTTTTGGGGTGAAATTTCAAATCAATGATTTTTTGGCTCGCATTAAAGACCAATTGTATTTTTTGGCTCTAGGCGCTTTTTTACCACTTAAGGACTTTGGCTATTTGCAGTGGGCAAAAAATTGGTCTATGTATCCATATAATTTAACTGTACAAAATGTGATGGCCATCACATTTCCTACTTTTTCCAGATTACAATCACACAAAGATTTGTTGAAAAAAGCGATTGAAAAATCTATCTACTTTATTGCTTTGTTTATTTTTCCAATTTTAGTAGGTATGTCTATTTTCATTTATCCATTGACTGAATTGGTTGATAAATACAATAAATGGCAACCAGCGATTTTCAGTTTCGTTTTGTTTTCTTTGAGTGTAGGTTGGTCAGCCATTTCTACACCACTAATCAATAGCCTCAATGCCATTGGTAAGATTGATCAAACCCTGAAGCTAATGGTGTTTTGGACAGTTTTAACTTGGGTTTTAACTCCAATTTTGGTCTGGAAATTTGCTTTTAATGGTGTGGCAATTGCCGCTTTCTTAATTTCTTTTACCTCTATATTTTCAGTTTTTATGGCCAAGAAATATATTAATTTAGAAATTTTTAAAAACATTTGGCCTCAATTGCTGGCTGCTTTGGCGATGGCGCTTTTTGGAGTGGCTGGGCTAGAGTGGTGGGGCAAAAGCTATTGGCTTTTCTTTGCGGGAGGCCTAACGTCTTTCTTGGTTTATTTGCTAGTTTTCTTGTCCTTTTCCAAAGCAAGATTTTGGCAAGAAATTAAGAGTCTCAGAAAAAATATATGAAGAAACTTCTTTGGCTTGTGGCTTTAACTTTTCTCTTGGCTTTGGCAGTTTTTACCAGATTTTATAAATTGTCTCAGGCACCAGCTACTTTGATCGTTGATGAGGCACACTATGCCTATATTTCCTATTCTTTGCTTAAAACTGGCAAAGATGAACATGGGATGAGATACCCCGTGGTTTTTAAAGGCTTTGGGGATTATAAGTTGCCAGCTCAAGCCTATGCTTTATTGCCCTTTGTAAATTTTTTTGGGTTAAATAATTTAAGTGCAAGGTTGCCAGCAGCCCTTAGTGGCATCTTATTAATAGTAGTTATTTATTTGCTTTTCCTAGAATGGAACTTTAGTAAAAGAGCGGCTTTTTTGGCTGCCTTGCTGACTTTAATTTCCCCTTGGACTTTTATTTTAAGCCGTTTTGCTTATGAAGCCAATTTAGGATTGCTGTTTTTTAGCACAGCTTTGCTATTTATCTTTAAAGCTTATAAAAATCATCGTTTACTTTTTTTCTTATTAGGCGCTTTATTTTTGGCTTTGAGTGTTTATTCTTACGTGATTTATAAATTGTTGGCAATTTTCTTTCTTATCTTTTTTGCCGTCTATTTTTTCTTTTTTGTTAAAGAAACTAGAGTTAAAGTGCTCTTGTTTGTTTTGTTCTTTTCTTTGTTAATTGCACCCTTTTTCTTTGGTCAGGCTGCCAATTCTAATTTAGCTAGGTTTAAACAGGTTGGAGTTTTTAGCAACGAACAATTAGTAGCTCAAGTTAATGAAGATCGACACTTTTGTTTGCAAAATTATCCAAAACTTGTTTGTTATGCCATTTTTAATAAGCCAGTGGTCTATTCCAAAGAGCTGACTAACGAGTTTATCAAAACCTATTCTCCAGAATATCTTTTCATTAGAGGTGATGAAAATTTGACTTATATGAATGTTGACGACACTGGTTTGTTTGCAGGGTTTTTATTGCCTCTTTATTTATTGGGCGTGGCAGTTTTTGTGCAAAAACTTTTTAGCAAAAGTAAAAAATCAAAATTTTTCTTAGTTTTTCTTTTGAGTGGTCTCTTGCTAGTGCCGGTTCCAGGAATTTTATCTGGGGTGCAGAAGGTAAGGATTTCAGCTTTATTTATTTTTATTTTGCCAATTTTAATAATGGCCTATGAATTTTTACGGGATAAGTTGGCCAAAAAACAATACTATTTAGATTTATTACTTTTGTTTTTGAGTTTGCTATTTTTGTTGGTTTATTTTGTTAATTTCATCAGTGTTCACTCCAGCAAAAAAGATTTTCACTACGACTCCTTCGTAAAAGGCATTTTTGCTTTTACAAGCGATTACTTACAAAAAAATGAAGTTGACGAGGTAGTGATTCAAAATTTTTTCTCTGATCCACTAATGTATTACGCATATTATCAAGAAATTGAACCCAGCGTTTACCAGCAAGAGATCATCTTGGACACCAGTGAAGGCTCTGGTTTTCAGCACGCCCTAGCTTTAGGAAAGTATCGAGTGGCCAAAAATGAAGAACCTCACGCGCTGGCCTGCGCCGCTCATCAAACGAAACGTAAGGTTATTTATGTCGACAATAATTGGTCGAGTAAGCAACATATTTTAGCTCGCATCAAATCCAATTCTGGTGCTTTGACCTATGCTTTTATTATTGACCTGAGTTCTTTTGGTGCAGAATTAGCGAGGACTGTCAAATGCAACTAAACAAAAAGCGTAATTACTTATCTCTTGCTTTTCTTGTTTTTATTTTATTTTTAATTCTTTTAACTCGCTTTGCTTATCTCCAGCTTTCTCCACCCAGTCCCTACTGGGAAGAAGTTGCTTTGGGTTACGACGCCTACAGTATCGCAGAAACTCTAAGAGATCATCATGGTCATTTTTTGCCTTTAGTAGCCTTTGAATCCTTTGGTGATTTTAAACCTAGCTTGTATTTTTATGTTCTAGCTCCTTTTGTTAAAATTTTGGGCTTGAATGTTTTAGCGGTGCGTTTGCCTACAATTTTGGCTTCAATCTTGTTGATTTTTGGAGTGGCTGTCTTGGCAAAAACCCTAGCTTTAAATTTTTACTACAAAAACCAGTCAAAATTGGCAAATTATATTTTTTATTTAGCTCTGTTTTTGAGCACTATTTCCCCGTGGCTACTTAGTTTTTCTCGTTCTGCTTGGGAAAGCACTTTAGCCACCACCCTAGTAGTTTGGGGAGTTAATTTTTGGCTTTTCTTTGTTGTTAAAAATCAGACTAAGTGGGCTGTTTTTTCAACTTTCTTATTGTCTTTGTCAACTTATGCTTATCATGCCAATAGGGTTAGCGTGCCTTTATTTGCTCTTTGTTTGATCTTTTTTTATTGGCGACAAAATAAAGTCAATTTAAACTATAAAGCCTTGTTAATCTCTGGTCTAAGCGCTCTGATAATTTTTACTCCCGTAGCTCTATCTTTATTTGGCCAATCAGGACAGCAGAGAATCGCTGAAACTAGTATTTTTAATGATTTGTCTATCATTGAAGCAAGCAATGAGCAAATCGCCTCGCATGGTAAAACTTTTTGGTCTAGGCTTATTTATCATCGTTATGTTTTTTTTACCAGAGAAGTTGTGCTTAATTTTGCCAGTCATTTTAGTTTTAGCTATTTATTTGTGAGTGGCGATGGCAACCCTAGACACAGTATTCAAAGTTTTGGTGAGTTTTATTATCTAGATTTAATTTTCTTTATCTTTGCTTTGTTTTTCTTGTTTAGCAAAAGAAATTTGATCAACTTACTTTTACTTGCCTATCTCATGATTATGATTCTTCCAGCTGCTTTCACCAAAGCAGTGCCTCACGCTCTCAGAACTTTATCGGCTTGGCCAGTTTTTATGGTTTTTCTAACTTTTGGAATCTGGCAAATGTTAAATTTGTTCAAAAACATTAAGACAAGGAAGTTTCTAACCATAGGAATTGTTTTGCTTTATTCTTTTTTCTTTGCGAATTTTTTCAAACAATTAATTTTTGTCTATCCAAATCAATACAAGCAAGAATGGCAGTTTGGTTACGAGGCTATGGTTAAAGAAGTTGCGAGAGTGCAAAACAACTACCAAAAAGTTTACATTAGTAGAGAGCAGGGTAGACCAGCTATGTACTACTTTTTTTACAATCAAATTGATCCTAAAATTGTCCAAGACTTTGCTCAACATGCCAAAAAAGATCAGGGAGAATTTTTAAACTTTGCTAATTTAGAGTTTGTAGATAAATTTGATCAATTAGACAGTCAAAAAAACAGCTTGTTGGTTCGTTTAAAAGAAGACAAAACTTGGGAGTTTTATGAAGTTAAATAAAATCTTATTGATTCTAATTTTTCTTTTAGGTTTAACTCTGAGGTTTGTCAAGCTCGAACAATTGCCGGCTATTCTTAATCGTGACGAAGCTGCTTTGGCTTACAATGCTCTTTTAATCAGGGAAACTGGCCAAGATGAGTGGCAGGTCTCAGCTCCACTAGTTTTTAAATCTTTTGGTGATTACAAATTGCCGAGCTATCCTTATCTGCTAGCCTTTTTATTTAATTTTTTGCCAAGTAATGATTTTGTAGTGCGTTTACCATCAGCTTTGGCT
>DITI01000002.1 GCA_002422765.1 Candidatus Pacebacteria bacterium UBA6188
CAAATATCTGGTCAAAGCTAGCTTTAAAGCCAATTCTGAATCTGGCATCCCTCTTGATATTCTTGGTTTGGAAATGCGCACTTACTCAATCTTTGACTGGTTAAGAGTTTTGTTTTTGGCTCCATTTAGGGTTTGCACTTATTGGCCAAAGTGGGATTATTATTTAGTAGAAATGGGCATCGATAGCCCTCATCCTCCCAAAAATATGGATTTTCTCCTCAGCATTATTAAGCCAGAAACTGGTATTTTGCTGAACGCCGGACTTAATCATGGCTTCGCTTTTGATCACTTAGTCAAGGAAAAAAATCCGCAAATCAGACAAGAAAAAATCATTCAAGAAATTGCCAAAGAGAAGGGTAAGCTCATCTTGTCTTTACCAAAAAATGGCTTGGCCGTTTTGAACTTCGACGATCCTAATGTCAAAGCCCTTGCTCCAAAAACCCAGGCTTTAGTTTGCTCTTTTGGCGAGCAAAGTGTTTGTGATTGTCAACTCCTAAGTCATCAAGCCATCTTGGAAAACCAACAAGTCAAAACTCAATTTATTTTTCAAGTTCAAGATCCTCAAACTGGTAAAAAACAAAAGTTAGAAATTGAAATCAAAGATTTTTTACTAGCCAAACACTATGGACATGGTTTGGCGGTGAGCATTTTATTGGGACTTAAGGCTTCCCTAAGTTTAATGGAAATTAAAACTGCTTTGGAGAAAAAACTTACTCTACCAAGCGGCAGAGCCTCAGCAATTCAAGGTAAAAATCACAGCACTATTATTGATAGTTCATATAACGCTTCTTCGATGAAAGATTTGATTGAAATGGTTGGTCAAATTAAAAATCCTCAAGGTCGAAGGCTCGCACTCTTGGGAGATCTCAGGGAGCTTGGTGAGCAAAGCGCATCGGTTCACCAAGAAATCGCTCATTTAGCGAACAAATATTTTGATCAAGTTTTTCTAGTCGGTCAAGAAATGAAGCGCCATGGTCTGCCCATTTTGCAAAAAAAATTAGGCAAGAAAGTGACTCATTTTAACAATTCTTTGGAGGCGGGAGATGCAATCGCTTCTCTACTCAAACAAAATGACCTAATTTTGGTCAAAGGTTCGCAAAATACTATCTTTTTGGAAGAAGCAGTCAAAATCATGATGGCTGATCAAAGCAAATCTCGACAACTACTCTGTCGCCAAAGCACTTGGTGGCTAAATCTCAAACGACAAGCCCTGACCAAATGAATCAATGTTTTTGAGCATTGTTGCGGCTCCCATAACTGCCAACATGTCTGGTTCGTCCAATAAGGCGACTGGCAAATTAAGCTTGGTACTCAAAAAATCTTCCAAACCTTGAATGCGGGCCAAAGCTCCAGAAAGCAAGAGGCCTTTTGCCATGGCATCATTTAATAAATCTGGAGGAATTTTTGCCAATAAAGACTTGGTTAAAATTTCTAGCTCCAACTTGAATCTATCTACCACAGCTTGCAAATGTTCAGCTTTAATTTTCAGCTCCAAAGGGTTGGCCAAGGTGTTGGATTTGCCCAACAAAGCCAGGCTTTTCTTGCTAGGTGACAGAGAAAAAACTTGTTTTTTTAACTGCTCCGCCCCACCAAGAGAAATAACAAAATTCTCTTGCCAAGTGAGATGCTCAACAATCTCCAAATCCAAGCGATTGCCAGCCAGAGAGCTTTCTTCATAAAATAGCAAAGAGCCTAAGGCGATCACTCCCATTTGCAAACTTCCAGCGCCCATCTGTAAAAAAAGCGTCCCTGAGGTGTCGGCAATCGGCACTCCAGCTCCAATGGCCGCCGCCAAAGGAGAAGCAATTAAGTGAACTTTGGTAAAACCAAGATCATAAAAGAGCTGACTAAGTAGCTTACGAGTGAGAGTTGTGGCTGTGGCTGAGCTAGTCAGCATGAGCTCTGGACTAAAAACCAAACCTCCAAAGGCTTTTTTGAGTAACTCTCGCAAAAGAACCAAGGCCGCCTCTCGGTCTAAAATCCTACTATTAGCAAAAGGAAAAACAATCTCCGCCAAACTGTCTAGGCGACCCTGCATCGCCAAGGCTTCATTGCCGATGGCTAAGGTTTTATGGTTGTCTTTGCGTCTAGCCAAACAAGCTGCCTCTTCAAGAACTTTGGCCCGAAAATCGAGGGGTGACAGCTCCCAAACTTCACTTTTGAGATCATCAACCGCCACAATTCTGATTTTGGAAGAACCCAGATCGATGGCAAGTTTTTTTGAAAGACTTTTAAGCATCTGCTTGTTATAATAACATTAGATACTTAATTGTTTGAAACGGACACGTTCGACGAAAATTATTCGCTCCTTTAAATAAACGATCTTCTTCTCACTCAGTGAAGTCGCTGCCTATAAACACATTTGCATTCTCTATGTTTACCATCAGCTCCTTCAATGGTCCGCTCCAAACAATTAAGTATCTAATTAAGACAAATATGCCACACAAGTCTAAAAGCTTTTTTAGCCGTTTTCTCGACATCATCAGCTCGAGAATTGTTTACACGCTTTTTTCTCTAGTAATCATTGTGGTTGGCAGTTATTTCGCTATCCAATATGCTCGCGGTAGTTGGCGCATCACCAATAATGGAATTGTAGCTAATGCTGGTTTGCTTAATGCGAATTCTTTTCCAATCGGGGCGCAGGTTTTTGTTAATGACAAGCTCATTACTGCCACCGACGACACAATCTATCTAGAACCAGATGTTTATCAGGTCAAAATTGTCAAAGAAGGCTACTCTCCTTGGAATAAAGAGCTGATGATTCAAAGCGAGCTAGTCGCCCAGACCAACGCTTTGCTTTTCCCAGTCGCTCCTAGCCTTACTCCTTTGACTTTTACTGGCATCGACAATGTCAATCCCTCACCAGATGGCCAGAGAATTCTGTTCTTTACCAATCAAGCTAGTTCCAAACTCAAAAATGGCTTTTACGTTTTGGACCTTAACAGCAATTTTCTCTCCCTCCAGAGTGGGCCCAAACAAATTACTGACAATTTAGAGGATTTAGATCTGGCTAGAGCTCAAATTATTTGGTCTCCAGATAGCACTGAGCTAATGATTTTGACTGAAAAGAAAGAATTTTTACTTGGAGCCGACAAGAAAATCAGCCTTTCTGAACAAAAAGATATTAGTTTTCAAAAAAAAGACATCCTTGCTGGCTGGGAAAGCGAGATTTATCTGCGCGAGCGACAATTCCTAGTCAAATTCCCCAAAGAAGTCATTGAGCTCACCAAGAATTTCGCCAAGAACGTTTACCTTTCCCCAGACAAAAAACGTCTACTTTACACTGCCACCGGCTCAGCCACTCTGACTGACGATCTCATTCCACCCGTGCCTGCCACCAATACTCAAGAAGAATCTCGTACCATCGAGCCTGGAGCCATTTATGTTTACGACCGCGAAGAAGATAAAAATTTCAAAGTCTCCACCGTCAGTGCTCTACCAGACTTATTGAGTGAGAAAATGGCAACTGTTGCCAGCACTCTCGCTACTGATTCTTCAAGTCTAGATGTCGAAAAAAACATCCTTGCCGACGACCTAGAGCAAGTTAGCCCCAAGTCACTTGAGGCCTCACCAACCGCCTTTAATCGCCTACAAAAGGATAATAATCTATATACTGCCTTAAGCTTTGCCAACTACTACACTGCAGCCAAACTCAACACTATTCAATGGTTCCCAGACTCCAAACACCTACTCTTTGTCGCCGATGGCAGAATTAGAATTATGGAATACGATGGTCAAAACGACACCATCGTCTACTCTGGACCATTTGCCAACGATTTTGTTTACCCATGGCCAGACGGCAGTAAGCTGATCATCAAAACCAGCTTCAGCCCTGACTCACCCAACAATCTCTATGTCATTGATCTGAAATAAAAAACGGAGTGTAGCGCAGATGGCTAGCGCGCGGTGTTCGGAACGCCGAGGTCGCAGGTTCGAGCCCTGTCACTCCGACATCAGGAAGTGGTTCTGACGAAGTCAGAAGCAATTGCTGATATCAATACAGGGCGTCACGTGCCCGATCAAGCGAAATTCACTTGTAATATTGTGGTCTTGAGCCTGACGAGGGTAAGCCCTGTCACTACTCGAAGAGTGGAGCCTTGTCACTCCGACTTAGGCCAACCATTCCACACACCTTGGGGATCTTCTTTAACCAATTCAGGATCAACTTCTGGCTCGCAACCAACTGGAGGATTTTCTACTGTGGCTACAGGTTGAACTGGAGATTCAATCTCATCACTATGAGCTCCCTGACCCATGCCGCTACTTGGTTTTGGTGCTTCTCCCATATTTCTCTTTCTTTAAATTTTAAATCAGCAATTATTATATAATAGCTTGCGAAGCAAAAACCGCTCCCATAGTTTAACGGATAGAACGGAGGTTTCCTAAACCTTAAATCCAAGTTCGATTCTTGGTGGGGGCACCAGAGAAATGAGCGGACCGAAGCGAGGAGCATCATGCTCAATAATATTTTGAACCCTGTCTTTTTGCGAAGCAAAAAGCAGCTGGTACAAAAGATGCTATGCACATGAGGAAGCAGAGTCAGAGCCAGCAGAACAATTGTAGCGAAGCGAAAATTATACTGGCGAAACAAGCAAAAAACCGATTAACCAATCTCTAACGAAATGTATGAGTTTCTTCTTTTAAAGCATCTCTATACAAAATTTCCGTAATTGGCGGACGGAAACTTGTTCCCAAAATAATATAACTACCAGTTTCCATATATTCTTTTCCACTTTGATCATCGTGCCACAAACCCTCTTCTCCAGCCTTTTGTAAACGCCTTAGCAAGTCAAGGTTTTTTGCATCTATTTGCGTACATGTAGGTGGAATTTCCCAACCAAACTTATCTTTAATTTCTTTTTTTACCTCATCAGAAATATTTAGCTCTGTAGTATTTACAATATCCTGAGTCTCTTCTTCTGAAATTACTGGAAGTTCATTCATTTTTATATCCTTCCTTTATAAAAAAATATATTACTTTATGAGCACTAGGTTGTAAAAAATCCACTAAAATTTGATAAACAAATCAAATTTCTCTCACAGCCAACTCCAATCCATATTTTTAATTTCGCGCAATAAGCTGTGTCCAGGATCTTTATCAAGCAACCACTCATCAATTTATTCAACCCCACCCCAAAGCTGTATTGCCTTCTTCATTTCTTTAACTAAGTGATTAAGATCTTTTTGAAATATGCTTTGAGCTGATGGTCTATCAAACATCAATTCTTTACTTAACATCAATAACTTTAATTAAAGTAATAAGTATGCTGATTGTATCATTTCCATTAATCCAAAACCTAAAACAAGCTTCCACCAACCACCGCCTTTTCATTCTCTGGTTTAATCAGAACCACTTCTCCATTTTCATCAGGCACGCCCAGGGTTAAGACCTCGGACATAAAAGGACCGATTTGGCGGGGCGGAAAATTTACCACTCCCAAGACCAAACGACCCACCAATTCTTCCTTGCTGTAGTAAACGGTGATCTGAGCCGAAGACCATTTCACACCGATCTCCGGCCCAAAATCTATTTCTAATTTATATGCTCGTTTACGAGCCTCTGGAAAATCTAGCACCTTGAGTACTAGACCTACACGAATGTCTAATTTTAAAAAATCCTCAAAAGTTGCCATCTTTTTCCCTATTCAATAAGAATTAAAGTCCTTCTTCGACTTCGCCTTCAGCGTAAACCACTGCTTCGACCACACTGTGGTAAGCAAACAATTCATCAGCATTAAAAACAATGCCAATTTCTCGCTCTGCATCAGAATTGTTGGAAGAAGCGTGAATCAGATTCATTTGTTGGCTCATGCCAAAATCACCTCTGATCGAACCGCCCTCAGCTTCTCGACCCAAAGTGGTGCCAACCAGCTTGCGTACTACTGGCACAGCGTCAATGCCTTCCCAAACCATGGCCACAATTGGCATCGAAGACATAAAACTCTTCAAATTCTTGAAGAAACCCTTATCGCGATGCTCCATATACCATTGATCTAGCATCTCTTCGCTCATACGCACCATCTTGAGCCCTACTAATTTGAGGCCCTTGCGCTCAAAACGAGCGATAATTTCGCCGATCAGGCCTCTTTGCAAACCATCAGGTTTGACGAGGACGGCGGTTCTGGTCAATTTCATAAATTGCCTTTCTTTTTTAATTTTTACTAATTTTTAACCCTATCTTAAATATATATTAATGTTCAAAAGTGTATCAAATATCCCCTATTTTAGCTTTTCATCCATGCTTAGCACTGATTTAAATATACTTTAATATAAATTAATATATCAAAACATAAATTAAGACATCGCTAAACGCAACTTTTCTTCACTTTTGAAGTTGCCAATAATCGCCAAACGCAACTCATTTTCACGAATTGTAGCCCGCGCCACACGATTCAAATCGTCAATGCTGACTGCATCCAAACGCTCTAAAACAGCTTCCACAGAAAGAATTTCGCCACGCAACAATTTCCTCAAACCAAAAAACTGGGCCACGCTATTGTTGCCTTCCAATCCCAACAAAGTCTTGCCACGCAGATATTCCTTGGCCCTTAGAAGCTCCTGAGGCTTGATTTTTGCCTTCTGAGTCAAAAGATCGGTGAAAACTGCCTTGCTGACTTTAATCGCCTCTTCTGCACGGCTTAGGTCAACTCCAGCACTGCAGCCAAAAAGCCCAGTGTCATGCAAAAGATCTAAGTCTGAATGGACATAGTAAGCCAAACCTAATTCCTCTCTCACCTTGCTAAAAAGACGTGAACTCATGTTGCCACCAACCAAAGCAGATAAAACTTGCAAAGCATAACGATCTTCGTGATTGGCGTGCAAAGCCGGCCAAGCCATCACCAAGTGAGCTTGTTCCGTGGGTCGCTCAACTAGCCTGAATTTTTCCGTTGAAAGGGTGTGACGACCAATTTCAGCCGGTTGATCAGCCATAGCCTTTGGAAAAGGATTGCGTTGATCAGAGCGTTTGTCTTGCAGTTTGGCTAGGGATTGCTGGATTTTATCCAACAGCTCAGCTTGGTCTTTGGCCAAATCTTGCAAGCCACCAGCCACCACCAGCAAAAGATTTTCTGGACCATAAAACTTTTGCAGAAATCTTTGGAAGTCAGCTGTTTGAAAAGAATTAATCGTTTCTTCTCGTCCAATGATGGGGTGAGCTAGCGCCTGATCAGAAAAAACCATTTGCTCAAAAACATCAGCAATGTGGCTGGAAGGATTGTCCTTGTACATCTTAAGTTCCTCAACAATTACTCCTTTTTCTCGATCAATGTCTGTTTGCCTCAATTTGGGAGCAAACAACATGTCTGACAAAACATCTAGAGCTAAAGAGAAATTGGCGGAGGCACTGCGCACGTAGTAACCGGTGTATTCCTTGCTGGTAAAAGCATTGAAGTCCGCTCCCACGCTGTCCAAGGTTTCAGAAATGTCTTTGGCATTGGGAAACTTAGCTGTACCCTTAAAAACCATGTGTTCAAAAAAGTGAGCTAAACCTTCCTCGCTTACCTTCTCGTAACGTGAGCCGGTGTTAGCGAGAAACATAGTCGTCACTGACTTGCTAGTTTTGATGTCAATGAAAATTACCGGCAGTTTGTGCGAGCTTTTGGGGCTCGAAATTTCTTGGTAGGAGACTTGAAACATGNNCGAATGAAATAGAATACTTTTTTTACTCTTTGCTTGTTATCGTTTTTAGTAAAAATATAGTGTTTTATGGCAAAAATTTTGTACTCTTTTTGGCGATAAAGAGCGAGATTTAGTTAAAAACACTCTCTAGCGACTTAGAACCGAAGCTAGGTTCGGAAAATATCATTGATGACAGTTAGTGGACCAGCTAAAGTCATTGAAAACTGCTCGCCACAACAATGGTTTGCTCAAAACAGGACTTGCTCTGCTCCACTTTTTTGAACAAAAAAAATAAAAAAGATGTCATCTAAAAGCAAGCTTTTGAACAGCTTTTAACTCGATCTGTATGCAAAAAATTTGCAGAAAATCATAAAAAGCATTTGCAAAAAGATGCAAACTTTGTCATACTTTGGTCGTAAATTGGAAGCCAAAATCTGCCCGCTTTCTTTTACCAGTTAACAAATTTTCTTTAGAAAATATTTGTTTTTGGTTCCTTTAACCAAAAGTGCACTCCATCGCTGATGATCTCGATGTCACCTAACTGGTCGGTGCGCTTAACTTGACTAGAAATGGCTTGCAAATTAGCCAAAACCTCTTGATGAGGGTGGTCAAACTTGTTGTTTTGACCACAACTAATCAGGCTCATTTCGGGTCTACTCTGCCACAAAAAATCTATAGAAGAAGCTGTTTTAGAGCCATGGTGCCCTATTTTTTGTATGTCAACGTCTGTTATCAGACTGAGACTGGTGAGTGCTACTTCTCTGGGCGACTCGAGGTCGCCTAAGAGTAATAGTTTCAGTTCACCAAACACAGCTAAAAGAGCGATTGATCCGTTATTATCGTTGTTTTTGGTAGCCATTTTTTGCCAAGCCTCGTCCGATAAGTAATTTTCGGGTTTTTGCCACAAAAAACTGCCCTGCTCCAATAAAAAGTGATATTCCTCCAGATCTAGCTCGAAAGGAGTCAAAAAACTCAAAGTTAGCGCTGGAGTACTATTATAATTAGTCTGGTTACCAGAGGAAATTTGAGAAAAAGCAATCTGTTGGCCCAAAAACGGCTGTTTGAGGCTTGTGCCGGAGCCTTGTAAGGCCAAAGCTTGCTCTCTCAACTCGAGGAAAAGCTGACTGTCTTTAACTTCCGTCAGAGATAAAAAAAGATGATTTATCTCATAAATTTGCGCAATTTGCTGGAAACCACCGATATGATCGGCGTCAAAGTGAGTTATTACCAATACATCAATCTTTTTATCCCAAAATGGCAAATATTTTTCCAAGCAAGCTAGAACCTTTTCACTTGGACCGGTATCAATCAAAATTTGTGTCTGAGCATAACTTAGCAAAACAGCATCACCTTGCCCCACGTCACAAAGCACAATGTGTAAAAATTGGTCGGGCCACTTAGTTAGTATTTCCCACAATAAAATCACTACTACGATCAATGGCAAAAGCACTTTCATCTAAAAATCCTATATTTATTTTTTGAGTATTTTTTAGATTTTTGCCAAAATACCCAAGAAATTGTTAAAAAGTTAATCAAGATAAAAAGAAAGGTAAATAGGTCTTTATTTTCAATAAAAGTCAAAGCTTTCCAAGGAATTTTTTCTAAGATATTTATCAAAAAAAATAATATATCTATCGTTTTGATGATCAAAAAAGATATAAACCTCTCAATAATGAGTAGGTCAAAAGCTTCAAAGAAAAAAAGACCCATAAATGAGGCTAAAAATGATATCGTCAAAAGCTCTACTAGAGGTAAAACTAAAAAGTTAGCCAAAATGGCCAAATAATTCAGCTCACCAAAATTGAAAATGAGAATCGGAGCCAAAAAAAATTGAGCACAAAAAGTAAGAAGAATGCTTTTTAATATATAGTTTTTATTGATAAATGGATCTTTTTCTAGATAATTATACAAAAAAATAATGCCAAAACTAGCCAAAAAAGAGAATTGAAAGCCCAAAGAATCTAGGTAAAAAGGATTGATAAATAGCATAAAAAATCCAGCAAGAAAGAGGTTGAAAAGTGAGTAGTTGGTCCTTTGCAACATAAAAGTGGCATAGAAAGTCGCACTTAGAGTCAAAAAAGCCCGTGTAGTCGAAGCTGCCGGCCCCACCAGAGAGAAATAAAGCAAAATAATGACAAAATAAAGATAAAAGGTCTGTTTTTTACTCAAGTAAGACTTAAGTGGACCCAGTAAAAACAGAATAAATTGCAAAATTAGGGTGAAATTGGCCGAAGAAGCTGATAGAATGTGAAGTATCCCAATAACTTTAAAAGAGTGATAAGTCTCTCGATCAATCCCAGACACATCACCAAAGAGCAAACCTTCAGCCAGAGGTCTACCTCTAGAGCCAACTAACCCCTCAAGTCTCTTGAGGAAAAGTTTACGCTCCACACTCAATGAACTTTGACTGAGTAAATAACGATGTTTAACCGAAACTAATATAAATTTTAAAGAGCAAATAAAGCTATCAATCAAGCTTTTTACCATTAAAACACCCCTATCAAACAAGACACTCAGCCTGCTAAATGATTTACTCTGTTTATCTTTGATATACTCCCTACTATCAGGCCAAAATGACCCATCACTAGGCTTAAAACAACTAAAATCGGCCTCCAGCTTCGTCTTTCCTTCGTTTTCTTGGTTTTTGACCAAAAAAACCAAATCAAGGGGCTTTTTTTGAGCTAGTTCAGTTATATTTCGGGTCTTAAATATTAAATGAAAATTTTTAGTAAATATAAATACAGCTATAGCTATCAATATATAAACTTGTATTTTCCTAAAATTCTTATAAGTCATACTCTCTTTTGATGCGAAAAAGCTCAGTTGAAGCTCCAAAGCTTCTAAAGTCCTCAAAAAATCATAAAGAGCTCTTTTTCTGACTATTTTTAGCACTTCACAAAAAGCTTTGCTAAGCAACTTTAAGCCTACCCAAGATCCTATAATTTACAGAGATAATTGGCCTCGTAAATCATTGAGTAAATTCTCAGAAATGACCTTTTTGCTCACCAAATCATCAAGAGAAGCATAGGGTCGATTATTAATAATTCCCTGAGCCTTGACATCACCTATGCCAGTAAGGGTTTTGAGCTGATTGAGATCAGCTTGATTGATTGAAATAAAACCACTAGCAACCGACTCCACCTGATCAGTAGAGGCCTGATCACTCTTGCCCTCTGCAGCTTGACTTCGCTCACTTAAAAATGGGATGTAAATCTTGTCCTGATTCTTGAGCTCAGTGGCGAGATTGAGGGTTTTGGCCACATAAAGCTGGTCTGCTTCTGCCACAAAACCGCCAGCCAAAGCCAAAAGATCACTAACGCTCTGTCCGATCTCCAACTGATAAACCCCAGGACTCTTGACCGCTCCTTGGATATCTACCCTGATCAAACCTAAACTATCTGCCCCTTTCTGGGCAAAAGCTAAGGCTTCGCAGGACGGACAAAAGCATTCAAGCGTCTTGGCACTAGAAAATAAACTCCTTAGAGCCATGGAGGCCATAAAGAAACCACAAACAATCAAGACAAGCGGAATGAAAAGAGTCAAAAAAGAGAGAAACTTAGACATGCAAGCAATTATCTAACTGGCTGGCTACAAGAAGTGTGACGGCGACTAAACTACTACCAAATTTAAGACTTTGCCGACCACGTAAATTTCTTTCTGAATAGTTTTACCAAGCAACCACTTTTGCATGCTACTCAAACCCTTGACGTGATCCAAAATGGCTTCTTTATCAGCCAAAGCCTCAGTTGGCCAAGACAGTTGCTCTCTGACCTTGCCGTTAACCTGAATGACCAAGTTGGTATTGGCTTCCAGCAAGAGATTTGGATCAAATTTTGGCCAAGATTCCAGATGCACTGAAGTCTGCTTACTTAAACCTAAGGTTTGGCTTTGCTCATACAATTCTTCTGCCATAAAAGGCGCCAATGGTGCCAACAACTTGATGTAGTCAAGAATTTCAGTTTTATCAAACAAATAAGCTTTCTCAGTTGTCATTTTTTCAAAGACATTGCTTAATTCCATCAGGGCAGCGATGGCGGTGTTGTATTTGAGCTCTGGCAAATCACTACTCAACTTCTGGATGGTCCAGTGAAGTTTTTGCACTAACTCCTGCCTATTTTCAGCCATTTTTAGCTTGGCTTCTTGGTGCTTGGCAATTTCGAGAGTCAGCAAGCGATAGGTTTTGCGCAAAAAGCGGGCTACTCCAGCTACGGCGCGTGGGTTCCAAGGCTTATCTGCCTCGAGCGGTCCCATAAACATCTCATAAACGCGCAAGGTATCGGCACCATATTCTTTGATGATCTCATCTGGATTGATGACATTACCCTTGCTTTTGCTCATCTTCTGGCCGTGTTCGTCCAGTATCAGCCCGTGGGTATAAATGGTTTTAAACGGCACTTTGCCGGTCAGTTCCAGGCCCATCATCATCATGCGCACCAGCCAGAAGAACAGAATATCGCGCCCGCTCATCACCACATGGCCAGGGTAGAAGGCCTGCAAACGTTCGCCGCCATGGGGCCAGCCTTGCGTTACAAACGGCCACAGCGCGCTGCTAAACCAGGTGTCCAGAATATCTTCATCCTGCACCCAGCCTTCGCCCTGCGGGGCTTTGTCGCCCACAAAAATCTCAGGTTCGCTCTTGCCCGGCACGTCCTTAAACCATGCCGGAATCCGGTGGCCCCACCACAATTGGCGGCTAATGCACCAGTCCTGAATATTCTCCAGCCAATGCCGATACACCCGCTCGTCGCGGTCGTTCACAAAGCTCAGGTCGCCCTTGTCGGCAGCATCCAGGCACTTTTTGGCCAGAGGCTCACCCTTCAGGTACCACTGCCAGGTCAAATAGGGTTCCAAAATCGTGTCGTCACGCTCGGCGTGGCCCACGTTGTGGCTGTG
>DITI01000015.1:0-1956 GCA_002422765.1 Candidatus Pacebacteria bacterium UBA6188
TTATTTTTTCTCCTCTGATTTTTTGGCCTTAGGGGCGGCTTTGGCTTTTTTGACAGTTGGCTTGACCTCTTTAACCTTGGTTTCGACCTTAGCCTTGCTTTCAACTTTGACCTTCGCCTCAACTTTAGTCTCAGCAACTTTTTCTTTTTTCAAAGAAGTTAGCTTAACATCTCCAGTTAAAAGAGCTAATTTAAAGATTGTGGTATTGTCGCCACGACGAGGGGCTGTTTTCTCCAGAGAAGTAAAGCCAGATTTCTTGCCAGCAAAAAGTGGGGCAATTTTGTCGACTAAAGCATTGACTACGTCTCTTCTGCCAAAAAACTTATGCAACTCACGACGAGCTGCAAGAGTGTTCTCTGAAGCCTTAGAGATCAATTTATCAGCCAATCTTCTAACTTCTTTGGTTCTACTCTCACTGGTTTTGATTTCTCCATGTTCGAAAAGGTCACGTAGCAAATTCTTCAATAAGGCTTTGCGACTCTTAACGTCTCTGTTGAAATGTTTAGTTTTTACTCTNNTGTTTCATAACAAGCTTTCAAAAAATCTTAATCGGTCAAAACCACTCCCTTTTTGGCAAGAGCTTCTTCGATTAAATCGATGCTTTTACCACCTAAGTTCTTGACTCTAGAAATTTCATCTTTTGGTGATCTGGTTAGATCAGCTACAGTCTCGAAACCACCCTTGCGAAGAGCATTGGCGATTCTGGTTGGCAAATCAAGCTCTTCTACAGTCAACTTCATGGTCTCAACTTCTTCAGGACTCATGTTTGTCAACTCTTCTTTGACTTCCTTAACCACTGGGTTAACAATTTGACTGAATTGCTTGATCAAAATCTCAGCAGATTGCTTGATAGCATCTAAAGGATTGATAGTGCCATCAGTTTCAATATCAAAAACAATTTTATCGAAATCAGTGCGACGACCAACGCGAGTGGCCTCGACTTTGTAAGAAACCTTGATTACTGGAGAAAAAAGAGCATCAACAGCAATTTGATCAACAGCTTCGGTTTCGGTTTCTGAAGCTAATTTATAACCAACTCCAGACTCAACCACCATTTCAATGTTTAAGTTTTTACCCTTAGCCAAAGTAGCGATGTAAAGGTCTTTATTGACTACTTCAAAACCAGCTTCACACTCAATGTCGGATGCAGTCACTTCTTTAGCTCCTTTAACGTTCAAGCGCAAAGTGCCAATTTCAGAACCATCAGTTTTGATACGCACTTGCTTGAGGTTGAGGATTAATTCCATCACATCCTCAGTCATACCCTCATAAGAGGTGAATTGATGATTAACTCCATCAACAGTTAGTTTAGTAATGGCAGCACCTGGCAAAGAAGTTAAAAGTACTCTGCGCAAAGCATTACCTAAAGTGTGACCGTAGCCACTTTCCAAAGCTTCAATTACCACAGTAGAGTGGGAAGAGCTTTGGTCAACAGCCACCACACTAAAGTTGGGATTCATCACTGCGTGATCTTTGATTTTGTTTGACATATTTTCCTTTGTTTCATCTCCCTCGGTTAAGAGGAATCCGTTTCCGTAATTTTTAATTATCTATTGTAATACTCAACAATGAGTTGCTCTTCAATTTTTTCAGTAATATCTTCTCTTACTGGCAATTTGCTAACATGAGCAGCTCCGNNATCTTGGCAGTTTTGGCCTTCATTGCCAAAACATCTCCAACTCCAACCTGATAAGAAGGAATGTTCATTTTCTTACCATTAACAGTGAAGTGATTGTGGTTAACTAGTTGTCTGGCGGCAGCTCTAGTTGGAGCCCAACCCAAACGATAAACCACATTATCCAATCTTCTCTCCAAAGAACTCAGCATCGCACTACCAGTAGCAGCTGGATTCTTACTTGCTACTTCATAAACAGCGCGCAATTGTTTTTCTAGCACACCATAAATGTATTTAAGTTTTTGTTTTTCTTTGAGCTGAATACCGTAGTTAGAAATCTT
>DITI01000015.1:1982-15108 GCA_002422765.1 Candidatus Pacebacteria bacterium UBA6188
TTGCCATATTAGTGTCTAGCCTTTCTTGGTCTGGTGCCGTTGTGAGGCACTGGAGTGAGGTCGGCAATCATGGAAACTTTAATTCCCTGGGCACGCAACACTCTGAGGGCGACATCTCGACCAGGGCCTGGGCCCTTGATAAAGACATCCATCTTACTCATACCGTAATTTTTAGCCTTATTAATTGCATTTTCCAAAGCCACAGTGGCTGCGTAAGGAGTAGACTTGCGAGAACCAGAAAAACCAGCCTCACCAGTACTAGACCAACAAAGCACACCGCCTTGCTCATCAGTGATACTTACCAAAGTGTTATTAAAAGTTGCGCTCACATAAAGTCTGCCGGACGGAACAACGCGACTAACTTTTTTAGCTTGATTTTTCTTGATTTGTTTAGCCATAAAAATTATTAAAAACTATTTACTTAGTACTTTTTGCTGCTTCTACTTTAGTGGCTGCTTCTTTACTCAAAGCACCAATGGTTTTCTTGGCACCACGCTTGGTACGAGCATTTGATCTGGTGCGTTGACCTCTCACTGGCAAACCAGCGATGTGGCGCAAACCACGGTAGGCATGAATTCTCTTGAGACGAGAAATGTTGTCGTTAACTTCACGACGTAAATCACCTTCAATCATGATCTGGTCCAAAGCAACTTGAATTCTGTTAACTTCTTCTGAACTTAGCTCATTAGATCTCTTATCTGGATTGATTTTGGTTTTTTTGACAATATCATTGGCCAATTTAGGACCAATACCAAAAATATAACGCAAAGCGTAGGGAATTTTTTTGTTGTCTGGTAAATCTTGACCTGCGATACGTGGCATAATATTATCCTTGGCGTTGCTTATGTTTGGGATTACTACAAATAACGTAAAGTTTTCCTTTACGCTTCACAAACTTGCAACTGATGCACATTTTCTTTAATGACGCTTTAACTTTCATAATAATAACAATAGCCTCGCAATATACCTCATAAAAGCAACTTTTTAAAGAGGTAATTATACTTTTTCTTTACTACTTCGGTAGGTTACTTTGCATTTGCCCAAATCATATTTGGAGACGTAGCCTTTGACATAGTCTCCGGGCATGACTCTAATACGATAAAGACGCATCTTACCAGCTAAGGTGCCAAGCAGAGTTCTACCAATCATCTGTTCTGCAGTGGCGTCAGTCACCTTAATTCTAAACATCGTGTTGGGCAGACAATCTATCACTTCACCAACAATTTCAAAACGATCAGTCTGGCTACCTGCACTTTGCAAGGTAAAATCAACCTGTCGCTTGACTTTAGAACTTCGCTTATGATCTTGTACTTTACCCATATAAACACTTTTTGTGAAGCATAAACTAGAGGCTTCACAAAAGAAGTATTATACCAGATTTGTAAAAAATCAGCAATAAGGCTTGATTCAAAAGCTTAATTTTTGGCTTCAATCTCGTCGATTTTCTCGATAATCTGCTCAAAAACCTCCTCAACACTCTTTTCACCGTCAACTACTGCCAAATGCTTGCGCTCGGCGTAGTAATCTAAAACTTTAGAGGTTTTTTCGTGAAAAAGGTCGATTCTCTTGCGAATAGCTTGCAAAGTCTCATCTTCACGATCACTCACTCTACCAGAAATTCTCCACAAAGCTTCTTTGTCAGACACATCAATTAAAATAGTAATTTCTTTACCATTAGTAAATTTTTGAAAAGCTTCAGCTTGAGGTACGGTGCGAGGGAAGCCATCTAGAATAAAGCCTGCCTCATACTCTGGTTTCTGTAGATATTCCATCACAATGTCGACAGTCTTATCATCTGGAATCAAGTAACCAGCATTTAAAGTTTCTTTCAAAAAGCGTCCTAACGGAGTTTTTTCCTTAGCCATCTCACGAAAAACGTGGCCAGAAGACAAGTAGGGAATATTAAATTTCTTGGAAAGAAGATTGCCTTGAGTGGACTTACCTGCTCCTTGAATACCTACTAAGACTAATTGCATGCTGCCTTTCTGCTAATTAATTTTTTTGATTTAGGAGTATTTTTCATAGTTTTCACTCAGCAGTTGTGAGTTGATTTGTTTGGAAGTATCCAAAATCACTGAGACGACAATTAAAATACTGGTTCCACCTACTGCCAAAGACTGAATGCCAGTCATAATTTGCGCTATAGAGGGTAAAACAGCAATACTAGCCAAGAAAATGGCTCCAGCAAAAGTAATTCTCGTCACCACGAACTCTAAAAATTTTCTGGTGGCGCTACCAGGTCTAATGCCGGGCACAAAAGCTCCGCTTTTTTTCAGCTCATCAGAAATATCGGCAGCATTAAAGAAAATAATGGCAGAGAAATAACTGAAGGCAAAAACCAAGACGAAGTAAGTAATGAGATAAACTAAAGAAGTTGGTGAGAAATGAATAATAATTTTTTCTCCCAAACTGATCAGGCTAGGGTTGGGAGCCAAAAGCAAAAGTCTACCTACGAAAGAAGGCAGCATCATGAGTGAAATAGCAAAAATAATAGGCATAACTCCTGCCACATTAACCTTGATTGGCAAATGAGTTTGTTGGCCACCATATTGTCTACCGCCTCTAATTCTCTTGGCGTATTGGATAGGAATTTTGCGCAAAGCTTCGTTCATAAAAACCACTGTCCAAATTACTCCCAAGAGTAAAGCTACAATTAACAGTAGAGAGCTAAGCTCAATGGTGTCAGCAAAAACAAATAAGGAAGCAGCTCCAGAAGGAATTTGACTGATAATACCAGCCAAAAGAATCATCGAGATGCCATTGCCAATACCTCGCTCATTAATCAATTCACCAAGCCACATCATTATCATGGCTCCAGCCACTAAAGTAGCGACCACCACCACGGTGTTAGAAAAACCAGATGCTACTAGTAAATTTTGTGAGTTGAGTAAAGCCAAAACAGAGATGGCCTGCACAATAGCAATCGGCACAGAAGCCAAACGCATGTATTGATTAAGTTTGGCACGACTCGCTTCACCTTCTTTTTGCATTTCTTTGATTTTGGGAAAAACCATGCCCAACAATTGCATGATGATAGAGGCAGTAATGTAAGGACTAATACCTACAGCCACTATAGAAAAGTTGGCCAGAGTACCACCAGAAAAAATGTTCAAGAAATTAAGAAATTGATTGGAATCAAAAATATATTTGAGTTGATCGAGATCAACTGCTGGCACTGGAATGTGAGCCAAGACTCTAGTCAGAGCAAAAATTGCTAGGGTAAATAAGAGCTTGCTTTTAAGCTTTGGGTTGGCAAAAATCGCTTGAATTTTATTTAAAAAGTTTTCTATCACTTTTGTTAAGCTCGAAGAAGAAGATTGTAAGCCAAAAAACCAGTAAAAAGCAAGCTGGATTTTTAGTCTTCGATTCGACCACCAAGAGCTTCAATTTCTTTTTTGGCAGCTGCTGAAACAACAATGCCTTTTAAATTGACTTTTTTGCTGAGTTTGCCCTTGCAAATAACCTTGGCTTTCTTAAATCTCTTATCAATGATTTTGTTTAATTTGAGTGAATCAATAGTGATGTCACTTAACTCAATTTTATTCAAATCATTAAAGGTCAACTCAGCAGTGGTTTGTAGACTCTTAAAGCGTCCCTTACCACGCCACATAGGAATTCTTTTGGAAAGAGGTAGAGCACCACCTTCAAACCAAAGAGGAACCTTAGAACCAGTGCGAGAACCTTGGCCTTTTTGACCTCTAGAGGAAGTGTGTCCACCTTTACCAGAACCATAGCCACGACCCAATCTCTTGGCTGACTTGGCGGTAATTTTGATAATTGAACTTAAAATCGACATGGTTAATCCTTATTTACTAGCTGCTTTCTTTACAGCTGGTTTCTTGGAGACTGGCTTCTTAACGATCTCTTTTTTGGCGAGAGCTTCGCTTTTACTGGCAGCTTCACTAGCTTTCTTTTGCAATTCTTCAACTTTTTTCTTCTCTTCTTCTTCAATGTCAGAAATAGAGCGCAACTTAATACCCTTTAGCTCAACGATTTTGGAAATTTGCTTTAAAGCCTCAAAGGTAGCGTAAACACTAGAAGCTTGATTATCACTACCCATAATTTTACAGGTGATGTCTCTCACTCCGGCAGCTTCGACTACGGCTCTGACTGGACCACCAGCGATGACTCCAGTTCCTTTAGAGGAAGGTTTCATCATTACTTTGCCAGCACCTTTTTTGACAGTTAAAGCAAAAGGAATAGTGGTGCCATCGAGAGGCACACTGATCATTTTCTTTTTAGCTTTTTTAACGCTTTTTTTGATGGCAGATAAAACGTCTGGAGCTTTACCAAGTCCAACACCAACTTTACCTTTTTTATCACCTACCACCATCAACACTGAAAAACCAGCTTTATTGCCACCCTTGGTTTTTTTGGATACTCTAGAAATTTGAATGACTTTCTCTTCAAATTCTTTAGCTTCTGGTTTGCCGAAATTATCTCTTGCCATATTTTATAGTTGAATTCCACCTTCACGGAGAGCTTCGGCGACAGCCTTAATTCTACCGTGATATTTATAATAAGAACGATCAAAAACCAAACTAGTGATTTTTTTCTCTTTCAAGAGCTCTAATAAGTTTTTGCTAACTAACAAAGCTCGTTCAGTTTTGGTGCCTTTGAGCTTTTTACTCTTGCCTAAGTCACTAGCGCTAGCTAAAGTCTTACCAAGAGAGTCATCAACCACTTGCAGGGAGATGTGCTCATTGGAACGAAAAACAGTCAAACGAGGACGAAGACTAGTGCCAACAATTTTGGCTCTAATGCGCTGTTGTCTCTTCAATCTGTTTTTTCTTAGTAATTTAGTGTCTGACATGTTGTTCCTAATTATTTAGCCGCTGCTTTACCAGGCTTTTTCTTGACTACTTCATCAATGTAACGAATACCTTTGCCCAAATAGGGTTCAGGTGGTCTCAAACCTCTGATATCAGCTGCTACTTGACCAACCAATTGCTTATCAATTCCCTCGACATGAACTACATCGTTACCCTCAACCTTAAAAGTCACTCCGGTGACTGGTTTTACTTCTACCATGTGAGAAAAACCTAGAGTCATGGATAAACCAGCTCCCTTGGCAGTTACTCTATAACCAGTTCCAATTAGCTTTAAGGTTTTCTTGTAAGCATTGGCCACACCTTCAATGTTGTTAGCAATTAGGCTTCTCATTAAACCATGATTGGCCTTAGTTTGCTTTTCTTCATTTTTGCGAGACAAGGAAAGCTGATCGCCCTCAATCTTGATTTCGATGTTGGGTAAAATGTTTAATTTAAGCTCACCTTTAGAACCCTTGGTCACTAACTGTCCTTCCACTACAGAAACAGTAACTTGACTTGGGATGCTGATGATTTTTTTACCAATTTTTGACATATCTTT
The DNA here is from genome assembly GCA_002422765.1 of Candidatus Pacebacteria bacterium UBA6188. GTDB lineage: Bacteria > Patescibacteriota > Microgenomatia > UBA1400 > PJMF01 > UBA1364. The sequence goes on from DITI01000015.1 coordinate 7,353, forward strand.
TTAGATGCTTTACCAAATCTGACAAAGCACTTCTCCGCCCACATTATTTTTACGAGCACTCTTACTATCCATTAAACCCTTGTTGGTTGAAACAATGGTTAAACCATAACCATTAAGAGTTCTAGGAATTGTTTCTGAGCTTTTGTAAATACGACGTCCTGGCTTGGAAACTCTCTTGACTCCACTAATGGTGGCGGTTTTACCAATGTATTTCAAAGTGACTTTAATTTGCTTAAAAGCACCAACTTCCACCACTTGAAAATCTTGGATGTAATCAAAATCTTTTAAGATCTTGGCTAAAGCCATTTTCATNNTCATGTCTGCAATAGGATCGGTCATAATTTTATTTGCTGGTTTTTACTACACCAGGTAATTCGCCTTTAGCTGCTAATTCTCTGAAAGTCAAACGACTTAAACCAAAAAAACGCATGTAGCCTCTTGGACGACCCGTAATTTTACAACGGTTTACGCCTCTAGTCGAGACTCTATTTACTTTTTTGACGCCAGACTTAATCAAAGCTTCACGCTTAGCTAAGACTCTTTTGGACTGGGCGATTTTTGATTTTTTAGCCATATCTTAGTTTTTATCTTCTTCCTTTTTGAAAGGCATTCCTAAAAGCTCTAATAAGCGGAAAGCCTCTTTATCATCTTTGTTACTAGTCACAATGTTAACTTGCAAAGGACGAATGCGATCAATTTGATCAAATTCGATCTCTGGAAAAGAAATTTGTTCTTCAATTCCCAAACTATAATTGCCGCGACCATCGAAAGCGGTGCGACTAACACCACGAAAATCTTTGACACGTGGTAAAACAATAGACAATAATCTGTCCAAGAATTCCCACATCAACTCGCCACGTAAAGTCACCATGACTCCCATTGGGTCGCCAGCTCTCAATTTAAAGTTAGAAATAGCTACACGAGCTTTGGTTACTTGAGGATGTTGACCGGTAATTGCTTCAAATTGCTTAACAACGGAAGGCATGATCTTTTCTCTAGCACGAGGCTCTTGAGGATCAGAAACTCCAATGTTGACTACAACTTTTTCAATTTTACTGACTTGATGCAAGTTAGAGTAGGAAAACTCTTTCATGAGAGTTTTGAGCACTTCTTGCTGGTATTTTTGCTTCAAACGATTCATATTATTTCTTCTGAGCTTTTTTGGCTACTTTTTGGTCAGCAATAACTTGACCAGTTTTCTTAAAAATTCTCTCTTTTTTGCCAGAAGCAGTGATGCTGTAAGCAATTCTGTCTGCTTGATCTTTATCATTCAAGATGGCTACCTTTGACGCAGGCATGGAACGCTCTCTTCTAACTTTCTCACCCTTGCGATCCATAAATGGTTTAACGTGCTTGACGTAAAGATTGACATCCTTAACCAAAACCTTATCTTCGGCTGGAAAAACAGCGATGATTTCGCTTTTTTTGCCCTTGTCTTTGCCGGCGGTTACCAACACTTTATCACCAATTTTTAATTTCATAATACCTCCGGAGCTAAACTAGCAATTTTATTGAAACCTTGATCTTTAACTTCGCGAGCAATTGGACCAAAGACACGAGTGCCTACTGGCTCTTTATTGGTGCGAGCTTGAATGATCACGGCTGCATTTTCATCAAAACGAATATATTCACCACTGGCTCTGCGTTGCTCTTTGGTGGTGCGCACAATCACAGCTCTGACTTTTTCACCTTTTTTGACAGTACCATTAGCATCAGCAGCAATCACTGAAGCGATAACCATATCACCCACTCCGCCAAATCTTCTCTTGGAGCCACCATAAACCTGAATCACTCTGATTCTCTTGGCTCCACTATTGTCGGCGATCGCTAGTACAGTTCTAAGTTGTATCATGTCTATTTTCCAATTTTCTTGACTATCTTAAATCTCTTAGTTTTGCTAAGAGGACGAGTTTCTACTAACTCAACTACCTCACCCAAAGTCAATTCCAAAGTTTTGGCGTCAAAATCACAGGCATATTTTTTACTGCGCTTGACCAATTTTTGATAAAGAGGGTGAGCCCACTTGCGCTCAACTTGCACAATGGCGGTGTTCACTGTCTTTAAAGAGATAACTTTACCAGTAAGTTTTTTCATATTATTTGCTTTGCAGTTTCTTTTCTGTCAAGATAGTTTTGATTCTAGCAATATCGTCAGCTAGATTCTTGAGCTTAGCTACGCTACTTAATTTACCAACCTTCTTCTGCAAACGCATGTTGGCCAAATCATGACCGAGCTTGAGCAACTCTTTGTTGAGTTCTGCTACGGTCTTTTGGTGAAGGTCTTTAATGTCGTTTCTTTTCATTTATTTTTTCTTTACAAATTCAGTTTTAACTGATAACTTGGCAGCTGCCTTGTGCATAGCGGCTTTGGCTATTTCTTCACTCACACCACCAATTTCAAATAAGATGAAACCTGGTTTGATGACTGCCACGTATTCTTCAATATTACCTTTACCAGAACCCATTTTGACACCTAAGGCTTTTTGAGTTAAAGGCTTATGAGGAAAGACTTTGATCCAATATTTACCTTCTCTCTTGGTGGCATAAGTGATTTTCTTACGAGCGGCTTCAATCTGACGAGCAGAAATTTCACCAAGCCCCATGGCTCTTAAGCCATACTCACCAAAAACAATTTCAGCACCTCTCAAGGCTTTGCCTCGATTCTTGCCTCTAAAAGTCTTGCGGTATTTTACTTTTTTTGGTTGTAACATGACTAAATTACTTCCCCTTTATAAATCCATACTTTAATGCCAACGTAACCAGATCTGGTTTTGGCTGGAGCTTCAAAATAATCAATGTTGGCTCTGAGTGTCTGAGTAGGCACACTACCTTGGAAATATTTTTCACTGCGACTAATTTCTGCTCCACCAACTCTACCAGAGAGTTGAATTTTAACACCTTTGGCACCAGCTGCCATCACCTTTTCCATCGCCTGACTAACAGCGCGACGATGAGGGTATCTGGCCAAAATTTGAGCAATAATTCTCTCAACAACTAATTTGGCACTTAAATCTGGTTTTTTAACTTCTTCAACTTTTAATTCAACACGAGCTTTATCTCTTTTTTCCTTAGAAACATTAACAATACGCTCAACACCTTCTTTGACTTTTTCTAAGTTGGAACCACCTTTACCAATCACTACTCCAGGTCTAGCCACTGACAAAACGACCAAAAGTTTATTGATGGAACGTTTAATTTCAATATCCACCAAACCAGCATTGCCAAGACTTTGCTCTAAATACTCGCGTAAGCGATGATCTTCTAGAACTTTATTGGCATAATCTGCTTTGGAAGCAAACCAGAGAGATTTCCAAGTGAAAATCCCGCCTGTTCTAAAATTGATTGGATTAACTTTTTGTCCCATATCTTTTATAACTAATCTTTACTTAGATCCTTTTTTCTGACTTTGTATTAATTTGTTAGCTTGACCTTTGGTAGCTTGCATTTTGACCGCTCTACCTTTGGTGCGATCCAGCTTAATAGCCTCTTGTGACTTCTTACTGACTTCCTTTTTGACCTCATTGGCCTCAGTCTTGCTTTCTACAGCTTTTGCTTCGACTTTAGCTTCTGACTCTTGTTTGACAGCCTTAACTTCCTTCTTGGTTCGCAAATCAACGCGTACATGACAAGTTCTCTTCAAAATAGTGTGAGCACGACCGCGACTCACTGCTCTCCATCTCTTTAAGGCTGGACCATCATTGACCACAATGTTGTCAATTTCTAAATCAGCCACTGCCAAACCAAAGTTGTTGGTAGCATTTGCTACAGCTTGGCGCAAAACTTTGAGCACCAAGAGAGTAGATTTGCGATTGATAACTGCCAAGTGATTGATGGCATCAACCAAGCTCATATCTTTGACCACATCAACCACCAAACGCACTTTGCGTGAGGTTTGTCTGGTATTTTTTTGTTCTGCTTTAATTATCATTTTATTTTTCCATAAAGGTTTAAGTCTTAGTCAACAATCTCTTGACGATCTTACCATGACCTCTAAAGGTTCTGGTGGGAGCAAATTCGCCTAATTTGTGACCAACCATCATTTCAGACACGAAGACCTCGACAAAATTCTTGCCCTGATGAACCATAAAAGTGTGACCAACAAACTCTGGAGCAATCACGCAAGCGCGACTCCAAGTTTTAATTGCTTTATTGTCTCCTGAAGCCTTTTGGGCTAAAACTTTTTTGAGAAGTTTTGGGTCGACAAATGGTCCTTTTTTACTTGATCTAGACATATTTTATCACTTTTTAATTAATTTTTAGATCGACGATCTCTGACTAAATAACGAGTTAATTTTTTAATACTTCTGGTCTTCTTGCCTGGAGCAACGTTCTTACCCCATGGAGACTTCTGATGCTTCATACCAACACCACTGCGACCCTCACCACCACCGTGTGGATGACTGTCTGGGTGCTGAGCAGTACCTCTAACAGTTGGTCTAATACCCATCAAGCGTCTGCGACCAGCTTTGCCTAGTTTAACACCTTTCCACTCTTGGTTGCCAACGCGACCAATAGTGGCAAAACATTCTAAACTGATTAGGCGTTGTTCTTTGGAAGGTAAAGCTACAATAGCATATTTACCTTCTTTGGATTGAATCATCGCTCCAAGACCAGCGCCTCTGACGATTTGGGCACCTTTGCCTTGGCGAAGTTCTAGGTTATGAATTTCAACACCAATTGGCACATTCTTCAATTTCATGCTGTTGCCGACTTTGACCTCAGTCTTTTCCATAGACATCACTTCTGCACCAATCTCTAAACCTTCAGGAGCAATGATGTATCTTTTCTCACCATCTTTGTAAAAGAGCAAAGCAACGTTAGCACTTCTCATTGGATCGTATTCAATTCTCTTGACGATGGCTGGAACACCAACCTTGTCGCGACGAAAATCAATAACTCTCATTCTCTTTTTCACACCGCCACCACGATGTCTCATGGAGACATGACCAGCAGCATCACGACCTTGTCTCTTTTTGTGACCCTTCACTAAAAGAGATTTCTCTGGAGCACCCTTGTGCAGGCTACTTCGATCAATATCTAAGCGATGTCTCTTGCCAGCGGTAGTGCCTTTGACTTTCTTTAGCATTAGCTTTCTCCTCCTACATCAAAAAGATCGATGTGATCTGTAGCAACCAAAGTCACGTAAGCTTTCTTGGTCTTTGGACTGACAGTATTCATTCTTTTCTTACCAGTTTTTTTCTTGACTCTGTGGCGAACCACAGTATTAACAGAAAGAACCTTGACTCCAAAAATAGAGGCCACGGCTTCTTTGATTTGACCCTTGTGAGCGCTCATCTCCACTTCAAAAGTGTAGACATGCTCTCTCTTGGCTAAATCTAGAGATCTTTCGGTAACAACTGGTTTTTTAATTAAATAAGCGTTCATGATTATTTCTTCAAAGTTGTCTTTTTAACTTTTAACAATCTATCTTCCAAAATTTTCAAAGCAGTGAAGTCGATAACGATCTTGTCGGCCATCGCTACATGCAAAGCATTGAGACGATCAACAGTCATTACCAAAACATTTTCAACATTACGCAAAGAACGAAAAACTAAATCAGTTTTTTTGGCTAAAACCACCAAGATCTTATCTTCACTTTGACCAACATTGGCCAAAAGAGCTTTAGCTTCTTTGACCTTACCTTTAAGTGAAGAAACATCTTTACTTAAAAATAAATTGGCTTTTTGTGCACTTAAGGCTGACTTGAGAGCCAAAAGCTTACTCTTGCTAGATAAGTCTTTAGACCAATTGGAAATACCTCTTGGACCAAAAGCAACACCACCACCCACAAAAATGCTAGGAGTGCGAGCACCGTGACGAGCATTACCTGTACCTTTTTGCTTGTACCATTTTTTCTTGGTTCTGTTAATTTCTGATCTAGTTTTGGTGTGAGCAGTGCCTTGGCGCAAATTGCTGAGATAAACCCTGATAGCTTGAGCCAAAAGAGTCTCTGAAACAGAACTAGCAAACAAAGAGTCGCTCACTCTGATTTTCTCATTTTTGCTAGAAGCATCAATCACTGGCAATTGCATTATTCTTGAACTCCTTCTGCTTCAACTTCTGGCTCAACCTTGGCTAAACCAAGTAAGTTTAAATTTAATTCGATTTCTTTGTTGGTTCCAGTCTTACTAATTCTCACAGTTGAAGTATTAAAACCTGGCACTGGACCATTAACCCAAAGTTCTTGCTTGGCCTGATCGACATAGATCACTACCAAACCAGCCACGGTCTTGGTCTCTTGACCATATCTACCCGGCATTCTCTTGCCCTTCCACACGCGACCTGGAGTGGTGCCGGCACCAATGGAGCCAACAGCACGAGCGCGATCAGATTGACCATGAGTCTTGGGGCCACCATGAAAACCATGACGTTTCATCGCACCAGCAAAACCACGACCTTTACTAGAACCTTGAATTTCAACTACATCGCCTACTGACAAGATCTCAGTAAAAGCCACAGTCTGACCAACTTCTAAGGTTTTTTCACCCTCTTCGGTCTTGTTTAGCTTAACACCTTCAACTTGTTTGACACCTAAAGAAAAACCACTCTTTTCGATTTGTTTGCGGAGTGGCTTATCAACATTTTTCAACTTTTTTGGACCATAACCAATTTCCAAAGTAATTTGCTTATCTTGAGTTTCTTTTTTGGATAAAACAAAATTATCACTCACCTTGAGCTTGGTAACAGGCAAACGCTTGCCGTCCTTGGTGAAGGCTTGAGACATTCCAATTTTGGTAGCAAATATTGTGTTTATCATTGTCTGTCAACAAAATAAAGCGTCGGTTTTCTAAGCCGACTTTTTCTACTGCCTAAAAACTACATTTTGATTTGAATATCAACACCAGCAGGTAGTTCCAAGTGCATTAAAGAATCGATGGTCTTATTGGTTGGATCGACGATGTCAATCAAACGCTTATGAGTACGAATCTCGTAATGCTCTTGAGCATTCTTGTCTGTATGAGGTGAAGTCAAAACTGTAAAAGATTTTTTGTTAGTTGGCAGCGGCACTGGACCAATAATTTTGGCGCCAGTAGATAAAGCTGTTTGTAAAATCTTACGAGAAGCCTCGTCAATGACGCGGTGGTCGTAAGATTTGAGTCTAACTCTAATCTTGTATGAGCTTTGATTTTTATTCATACTGTTTTTAATTTCCTAAATCACAAAACGCGATTATATCTAATTCTCTCTGTCTTGTACAGGGCAGATTTAGTAATTTCTCTAGACTAAATCTCCACTTTTCTTGAGAGGATTGTATTATACCAGAAGGATATGGGGGGAACAAGGGTTAAGAGTCAAAAAACCCCGCTCCAAAAGAGCGGGGTTTTCATTTACTTTATGGTAATTTTAGACTTAGTCTAAAATTTTGGTCACCGCACCGGCACCGACGGTCAAACCACCCTCGCGAATAGCGAAGCGGAAGCCTTCGTGCACAGCTACTGGCACCAAGAGCTCGACAGTCATCTTGGCATTGTCGCCAGGCATAACCATCTCAACTCCATCTGGAAGTTTGATCTCACCAGTCACGTCAGTGGTTCTGATGTAGAACTGAGGCTTGTAGCCAGAGAAGAAAGGCTTGTGACGACCGCCTTCTTCTTTCTTCAAGATATAAACTTCAGCTTCAAATTTCTTGTGAGCGGAAGCAGAACCTGGTTTGGCCAAAAGTTGACCTCTTTCGACGCCATCTTTTTCGATACCGCGAAGCAAAATACCGACGTTGTCGCCTGCCTGACCTTGGTCAAGCATCTTGCGGAACATTT
>DITI01000018.1 GCA_002422765.1 Candidatus Pacebacteria bacterium UBA6188
AAAATCATTTCATCAAACTGTTTCATGAAATTACTAAGCTCTAGATAATCACGTCTCTGAGCAGCGTTGACTGCTCCCTCACCAGACCAAGTAAAATGGACTGTCAACACCTGAAAATCCTGACCAGCCACTCTCGCCTTAACTGCCAGAGCCACCCGATCAATTAAACTTGGATGGGCATTATCGAACACCGCCAACTTTTCATTTTCATAACCAAAGTAGTAGTGATGTTTTTCTTCAATGATCTCATTGGCAAAAATCGCTACTCCCCAGGGACCGCGCAGTGGTAAATGGTCATTTGGTAAAGTAATGTCTGCTTGTGGATAAAAAACATAGTGACTCAGACCACTGGCTTGGCGCAATTCTTCCAAATCACACTCAAAAACTTCTTGCAAAGCCACCACGTCAGCCTTTTCACGCTCTAGTAGAGGCAAAATCCGCACAAAATGTCTATTACCTTCAATGTTACAGGAGAGAAATTTCATGAACTATTCCAAAAAGTCTTGCAATTTCTTACGCTTACTAGGATGCTTAAGTTTACGCAAAGCTTTGGCTTCAATCTGGCGAATACGCTCACGAGTGACACCAAATTCTTTACCAACTTCTTCCAAAGTCATAGTACGATTGCCAGCCAAACCAAAACGCATGCGCAAAACTTTGGCCTCACGATCAGATAAAGCTTTTAAGACTTCTTCAACATTCTCAGAAAGCATTTGCTTGCTGGTAGTATCGTAAGGACTGTCTTGCTTGTCATCAGCGATAAAATCACCTAAGGTACTGTCATCTTCACCATCACCAACTGGAGTTTCTAGGGAAGTGGTGTTTTGGGAAATCTTGAGAATCTCACGGACCTTTTCCGGCTCCAATTCCATCTTCTCACCAATCTCTTCTGGAGTGGGTTCACGGCCCAAATCTTGCATCAGGCGACGTGAGGTACGCATTAATTTATTGATCGTCTCCACCATGTGGACAGGAATACGAATGGTACGAGCCTGATCGGCAATGGAACGAGTGATAGCTTGGCGAATCCACCAAGTAGCGTAAGTGGAAAATTTGAAACCTTTAGTCCAATCATATTTCTCCACAGCACGAATTAAACCTTTATTACCTTCTTGGATTAAATCTAGGAAAGTCATGCCACGACCAATATATTTCTTGGCAATAGAAACGACCAAACGTAAGTTGGCGTCAATTAAATCTTTTTTAGCTTTAACACTACCAGCTTCTACTTCCTGAGCTAGGCGAATTTCATCTTCACGATTCAAAAGAGGGATGCGACCAATTTCCTTGAGATACATGCGAACAGGATCAGAAACACCCACGCTACCCAAATTGGCTAAAACATCCAATTCTTGCTTGAGCACATCCTCGTCACCAGCAGTCTCGTCTTTGGAAACTGATTCAAAAATATCAATACTTTTCTTGAAAAAACGATCATAAAGATCATCAAGCTCCTCGACATAAATCTCTGGCTCGACAAAAACATCCAAAATTTCATCTTGGGTCACATAGCCACGTGAACTGGCGGTTTTGAAAAGTTGTTTGATTTCTTCTTGTAAGCCTTTGGGGATTTTCTTGACTGGGGTTTTGTCACTCATAGAGTGTATAATTATACACCTAAGCAGTTAAAAGTCAATATCTATCCAGAGAAATGACATGTTTTGAACTACTTGACAGAAAATTAGTTAAAAAGACCGGCAAAGAACTCTCTGAGACTGCGCATAAATTTCTCTAATAGAGAAACTCGCTGTTCTTGCTCTTCCAATTTATTTTTAAGCTCTGCAATTTCCTCTGAAACTCTGGCGAACTCTTGATCATAAGCTGAAGTTGGTGTGGGAGTAGGAGTTTTAGTCATAACTGGAGTGGCACTAGCAGTGGGAGTTGGGGTTGAAGTAGCTACAGGCAAAGAAGGAGTAACTTCCCCAATAACACTCAGGGTTTTAGGACGAGACTCAGTGGTGTAGTTGTCGTAGTCATTTTTGCTAGCATCTGTGTAGCGCACATAAGAGTGACTTGAATCAATATAGCCTACAATTGTTCCAGGATTGTTGCTCACTAAACCTACTCTAAAAACTGGAATTGCTCCAGAACCTTCGTTGAAAGGTTTGCCTGAGCTAGACCTCAAAACTACTCGCACTCGCACGCCATCTTCATTCTCATAAATATTTTGGTAATCAATTACCGAAAGTGGAGCTGAAACTTGCACACGATTGCGATGCTCTGGATGTAAATTAAAAGTTAAGCTCTGGCGATCAAAAGGGCCACGAATGAGAAATTGAACATCAATTTCATTAACTTGGTTGCCTAAAGTATTAAGAACCAAATCGTAATAAGCAACATTGTCTACCACAGTTTGTGGATTGTCAGTTGCCAAGAGTAAAACTGCATTGCTACTACTTTGCGCTGTAGCTAAGCCATAAAAACCAAAAAGAGAAAGTACAAATAAAAACAAGGAAAAAACAATTTTTTGCATATTGATGAATTCAAGTCTACAGCTTCTGGAACTCTTAATACAAGGGCCAGTCTAGAGTCGGGGTCAGGAAAACTGGCTTCCTCTCCTGCACTACCACCATGTATTCGAACATGGCAGCCTTAGCCCCAGAATTGGACTTAATCGTCCAGCCATCATCTTCCATGTAAACTCCATCATCGCTGGAGGCAATCACTTGCGACTCAACGCATAAGACCTGGCCTCTTTTGAGAGTCAAGCCACTGCGCACTCGACCCCAAGCTGGAATTTGTGGCTCATCGTGCATGGTAAAACCAATCCCATGACCAACAAATTCTTTGACAGTGCTAAAACCTGCTTTTTCCGCCACACTCGCCATAGTAGAACCTAAATCACCTACTTGGTTGCCCACCACTGCCTTGCGCGCTGCTTCTTGGACGCCACGACGAGCAATTTTGAGCAAATGTAAATCTTCAGGACTTGGCTCACCAATTGCTTTGGTGAAACAATGATCAGTATAAAAACCTTCTGTAGAAATCATTCCAAAATCGACCTTAACCAAATCTCCTGGCTCCAAAGGAATACTGCTTGGAATACCATGCACCACAGTGTCATTAACACTAATGCAGGTTGTGTAACGATAGGGATTTTTCCTGGAACCAACTCCCTTGAAAGCTGGAGTGACGCCATTTTTCTGACACAAACTTTCAGCCAACCTATCAATTTGCAGGGGAATTGCTCCCGCAACAGTTGCTTCCCAGAGTTGCCAAAGAATCTCTGTCGACTTTTTGCCTACAGCTTGATATTTAGCTAATTGTTGATCTGAGTTAATAATCATGACTAGGCTAGTATTCTAACACCAAAAACCTTAATTCTGGATAAAGCGGTGAATTTTTTGTTCACTCATTTTTTTAATCAAACCTTCTTTTAAATCAATTTTGACCAAATAATTATTGTAGCCATCGTAATTATCACCGAGCTCATTAACAGTGGTAATAAAATTATCATTATCCAGCCAGTAGCCGTGAATATTATAAGAATTTACAAAAGAATCTGGAGTCACCTGTTCAAGTTTGCCACTGGATAAATCATAAAGATGCAAACTCCCAAATGCCCGACCTTGATTATCTAGCCTGGTCCTTAAATAAATAAATTTGCTTTCATCTGGGGCAACACTAGCAAAAGGTTGAATATCTGCCCAGCGACCTGAATCTAGGATTTTTTTACTACCGTCACTTAAGTCTGTTAAGCTCAAAACTGAAGTAGATTGTTGACCAGACATATCTCCAGTCTCTCCTTCAACTTTGACTAAAAGGTTGGACTTAAGCATGGGGAAAGCTCCATAGCCAAAAGCTTGAGCCTGATCAAAAAGCCTAACTTCTTTGGTCTCCAGATCAAGCACTTTTAAGCCTTGGTTGCGATCGATATCGTTGAAATAAAGCTTGCCATCCTCCAAGTCCCTNNGAAACCAGAGCCACTCCACCAAGATAAGTGTTTTTTTGACTGCTTAAATCATATAAGTAATAACCACTTGGTAAATTTGGATCAGGTTCTGGTTCACAGGGGCCAAAACCACCTTCAAATCCTGGAGGTAAAGATTCAAAATCAATTGGCGGACAAGGTTCGGAAAAGAAAACATTGTAAATTAACATTTGACCATCTGGAGAGATGTCTTTTAAGCTGTTAATTGTGACTCCTTCTCTGACTTCTGGATTTGGATGATTTATGACTTGATATTGCTTGATTTCGTTTGTTAATAAGTTTTTGACAGAAATTGTATTTTCATTATTTAACTGCGTAAAAAAGACCAAGGGGCTTTGTGGGTACTTAAAAGCCGAAGCAAGTTGAGGCAAATCTAATTTATTTTCTTGATTACTTGCCAAATTCAGCAACCAAGCTTCTGGCAAATAATTATCATTGCCACTTGGATCGCTAAGCAATTTGGTAAAAAGCAGTTCCATTCGATCGTAAGTCTGCTCTACAACTTGTTCTTTGCTAACTTCTTGTTCTTCAGGCTTGTCGACAAGCGTTGAATTTTCCTTGCTATTTTTGCCAAACCAATAAGCAATAAATAAAGCTGAGACTAATAACAAAAAAGCTAAGAACTGCAACCAGACACTAGATTTTTTCTTTGATGGCGAGGGCTGTGACTGCAAGTCAATTGGCACTTGGTTAGTTGATGGACCTCCTAAATTAGAAAATGCTGATTCATTCATGTCTCTATTAGATCACAAACTGCCCGTCCTCGTAAATCAAGACTTCCTGACCATCCCCAAGAACAGCCGTGATTTGGCGATTGGTAGTGGTCATCATGTCGGTGTGCTCGGCGCTATCATTGAAACCCATCTCTTCCCACTCTGCTGGTTTTACTTTGCTTGGATCACCGCGGAAACAATCCTTGTAAGCCATACCAATAGCTAAGTGAGAATTGCCATAACGACCACCAATATTTTCATCAAAAAGGGTTTCTGCCATCTGGTGAGTAATGCGCGACATGCGCTTGTCAGTCATTGAAAATTCACCAAATTTATTAGCATTTTTGGTTTGTAACATTTCTTGCAAAAACTTATCACCTTGACTAGCTTTGGCCTCCACAATCAAACCATGTTCAACTCGCAAATAGATATCACGAATGATGTTGCCATAGCGATAAAGTGGCTCATTAAACTTAATCCAACCTTCCACCCCTCTCCAATCTGGAGAAGTAAAAAGTTCAAAACTAGGAATATTGCGTCCACTCCCACCTTGCCAAATACGATCGGCTCCAATTTTAACTCTCAAATCCACATCCTCACCTTTGACCAAAACATATTCAATGCGCATATCATTGAGTTTCTTTTTGATGCTCTCTTGCATGGCAAAAACTTCTCGCCACTTAGCTACAGGATCAATCTCATCCAAGAAACAAGCTTTAATGATTTGTTGCCAATAATCTTTGAGGCTTAAACCAACTTCATCAGCCTTGGCTTGTACTCCCCAAAGAGCCAAAGTCCAAGTAAATTTGCCATGGTTTTCTTTTTCATTAAGCCAATCACGGTAAGGTTTTTGAATGTTGCGGGCCATCATAATTTTCTTGGGATCTACCTGAGATAATTCTAAAGGATCTGGCTCGGCGATAATTCCAATTTGATGATCAATTAGTTCTGCTCTGGCTTTGAGAAATTTACGTGGGAAAAATTGCAACTGTTCTTCATTGGCTAAGTTATAAAAATCTTTATCAAAACCAGTTGGTAAAAGTCGTAAAATAGGATGAGCGCCTGCTTTAAGAATAGCGTTTTGCAAGGCCAAAGCTAGAGGTTTAGCCACATCCGGCACACTAAATTGCACTACTTCACCTTTTTGCACACCTTTACCAGAATTAAGGGCAAAATTCACCAAAACGTGAGCATAGTTATCAATAATTTTTTGAGGGGGTAGATATGAGTTGGTAGACATGAGTCTACATTGTACTAAAAAAAATCAATTTGTGATAAAGTAGCCATTATGTCAATCAATTACTATCAACCAAGTCAAGAATTAGAAGTTGCGGAAAATATTTTTAAAACCAAAATCGAAGGTCTTTTTTATTTTAAATATAAAAAATTCTTGGATGAAAGAGGCTTTTTTTCTCAAGTACTTGAACCAGAAAGAATTCGTGCTGCCGGCATCAATCCAGATTTTACCATTAAGCAAGTCAACCTCTCTGTCTCCAAAAGTAAAATTGCCAGAGGTATTCACACTGAAGGCTGGAACAAATTAATTACCGTGGTGCAAGGCCACGCTTTTTGCGCTCTTTCTGACGTGCGTCCAGATTCGCCCACTTATAAGAATGTCGAATATTTTGACTTTATTGCTGATCCACAAAATGAATGGGGTGAGGGCTTATATATCAGTAAAAAAATTGGCAATTCAGTCTGTGCAGTCGAAGGACCGATGCATTATCTCTACGGTGTAGATTTACTTTATCATGAACGCAATAAAGCCGATGATCTGGCAGTTTCTATCTTTGATCCAGACCTAAACATTCAGTGGCCTTTCCCCAAAGAAGAGCTGATTATCTCCCAAAGAGATATTGATAGCGTTACTCTTGCGGAATTGTATCCAGAAAACTAAGCGAGCGAATTTCAGTCATCACTTCTTTGATTAATTGCTTGAGGTCTTCCACTTCTTCCTTAGTGATGGAATAAGCGTGACTAATGTGTTGCTGACTACCCTTTTCTTTTGGTTCAATGAATTCAAAAACTGCCTCACTCACCTGCCAATTAGGATTGATGGTTCTGTCTAAATCAAGTAATAATTTATAAAAAATCAATTGGCGCTTGTAGGGACCACGAATTGTTTCTGGCAAAGCAAGTTCTCTGGGGGAGAAATCTTTCTGATAAGTTTTGCTACTGGCTTCAATGCCTCCTCTCGTCTTGGGAGACCCAGTCTTGTAATCGTAAACCCGCAACAAGCCTCGACTGGAATCAATTAAATCAACGCGATCAATCTTACCAGAAAGCTGAATGTCGCCCAACAAAATCTTGCGACTGCCACCGAAACTACGCTCGACGTCAAAAACCTGACTTGGCTCAGTCAGACGAGCAGCATAATAACTAGTTAAAACTGCTCTGCCATGCTCCAATCGATCGGATAAATCACTCGCACTCAATACTTCTTTTTGCAAAGCAGTTTGAAATTCTGTCAACAAAAATTCTAGAGTTGGCACTTCTCCAGTCTGCTTTTCTAACTTATAAAATCTTTCTAAAGCTGCGTGAACTGCGGTGCCAAAAGACATAAAAACTTTTTTGGCTCGTGGAATACGAAGCAAATTTTTTTCTAAAAACTCCATAGGATCGCGCAAATAAGTATTGAGAGCTGTTACCGACAGCTGAAAATCTTGGACTAAAGTTGCCAAAAAATCCCTCTGACTATAAGTAATTTTAGGCTGATCACTAATAGTCATTAATTTGGTGAGGTAAGTCTCTGCTTGATCAAGAATTTCTGGCTTAAGCTGTTCCTGCAAAAATTGCACTCCAGTTTTATCCGCAATTTCATTTAATTCTGTGAGGAAAATGGTCGGAAACTTATCACTACTTTGGCCATTTTCAATAATCTGCTCTGGCAAACTTAAATAAAGTTGTTTTTTGGCTCTAGTAAGTGCCACATAAAAAAGGCGACGATCATCTTCATTGCGCTCTTTTTCTGACAGATCAGTATTTTTGATAATGCCTGCTGGCAATTTGATTTTATTTTTCTCTCTTTGATTGCCCCATTTCTTATCGACTAAATTAATCAGAAAAACATGTTCCCACTCCATGCCTTTGGCGCTGTGCACTGTTGAAAGATAAACACTGTCTTGCTTGGGAATTAAATTTTTGCTTTGAATTTGAATTTGATGCTCTTTATAAATTTCTAATTGCGCCAGAAAATCTGTTAATTTAAGTTGATGATTTTTATCCAAAAGAGTTTTAATTTCAGCAAATAAAGAATTGAGCACCATGATTTGTTCAAAACTGTCTGGCAATTTTTGTAAATAATCCAAAAAAGCGAAGTTTTCTGTTGCGATTAGCTCTTCAAAAAAATGATTGAAGGTTAACTGAGCATCTTTGCTGACAAATTTTTGTAATTTAGCCAAAAAATCTGAGATTTGAATAAATTCCTCAGCACTAATTTCCTGTCCAGTTAATTCTTGATTTATAAAATGCAAATCTCTCTGTAGCAAGTCGTAAAGATCGAGTCTCAATTTGCTAGCTACTCTTGAGAGTTTCATTACTAGCAAAGGATCTAAACCTAGCCAAGCAAAATTCATGACTTTGTAGAGCAAATCTTCTTCATTGGCAGTTTTAAGCTTGTTGATTAGGGTCATCAACATCAACAGCTCATTGATATAGCTATTTTGCAAAACATCGTTACCTTTACTTAATTGAAAAGGAATTTCCCATTTTTCTAAAACTTCAATTAAAGTTTTGACATCATTGTGATTGCGATATAAAACAGCAACTTCAGCCAAAGCCACTCCTTGCTCACGCAATTTCTGAATCTGCTCTGCCAGAGCCACTGCCTCTAAAACTTGAGAGGGGGCTTTAAAAAATTCAATTTTAGCACCCTGACCTTTAGGGCTTTGCAACTTAGTGACTAACTTAATTTTTTTATCGTCACCGCTTAACTGGGAAAGTTTATTATAAGCAATTAGCTCCGTTGCTAAATCGTAGATGTTTTGTGGACAACGATAAGCCGTGTCCAAAGTAATTACTTCGGCATTTGGATAAGTGCGAGTAAAAGCTAAAACGTTTTCCACACTCGCTCCCTGAAAACGATAAATGGCTTGATTTGGGTCTCCCACAGCAAACAAATCAGCCAAACCACCTCTTTCTTCCCAATAAGAAACCAATAAATTAATGAGTTTATTTTGAGCTGAGTTGGTATCTTGATATTCATCAATCAGAAAATAGTGTAAATTTTCTTGATATTCGCGAAGCAGGAGCTCGTGCTTGCTAAAAGCCTCCACGACAAAATTAATCATGTCATCATAGTCAAAACGAAAAGTTTGACGAAGGTTTTCTTGATAGTTTTGGTAAAGTAATAATAAATTTTTGTTTTTGGCAACTTTTTTCTCTAAACTAGCAATTTTGCTTTTATTCTTACTGGTTTGTTTAAACTCTACCAACTCTTGCTCTGCAAAATGCACCATTTCTTCAAACTGTAAAACTGAGATACCCTCACGTTTTAAGTCAGAGATCGCTTTAATGATGTCGTTTACATAGAAATATTGATCGTTAAGTGGTCGCAAATGTTCAGGTTTTAACTCATCTAATAAATTTTCAAAAAGCTGATAACGATCCAAATCGCTCAAATGCTCACTCTCTCGTTGTAGAGGAAAGTATTCGCCATGATCATTAATTACTTGACGACAAAAAGAATGAAAAGTACTAATATTAACGTAGTAAGCATCTTTACCAATAATCTTGAGCAAGCGCTCACGCATATTCTTGGCAGCTGCTTCAGTGAAAGTTAAAGCCATAATCGTATCTGGCTTAGCATCAGTTAGACGTAGAATATTGGCAATTCTTAGCGATAAAACTTGAGTTTTACCTGTTCCTGGACCAGCAATTAGCAATAACGGACCTTGCTCAATATGGTCAACTGCTGCTTTCTGCAAAGAGTTGAGTTTTTGGTAATCTGACTCGAATTTATGATTCATTTGCCAATTAAATAAGCTGATGCTTCTTCAAAATTTCTTCAACCTCGGCTGCGCTATTACTACGCACCAATTCTGATCTGATTAAGGCAGCTTGTTCCACGCCTTTAGTGTACCACGCTAGATGCTTGCGCATTGGCAAAAAGCTATATCTTTCTTTCTGCCCATAAGTCTCCTCATAAAGCTTGGCATGCTCCAAGGCAATGGCAAAAAGATTGTGAGCCTTTAAAAATTCTGTTCTTTTATCTTGAGGCAAGAAAACAAAAGGTCGACCAAAACTAGCTCGCCCAATCAAAACTCCATCCACTCCATGGTCAGTGACTTTTTGTTTGGCCTGTTCATAATCAAAAACATCTCCATTGCCTAAAAAGATTGTGTTTGGACTATTTTGTTTAACTATAGCTGCAGCTTTTGCAATAACTTCCCAATTAGATAAGCCAGAGTAAGATTGTTTAAGAGTACGACCATGTAAAGAAATCGCGGCTAGATTCATCTGCGTTAAATTGGGCAACCAATTCTCAACTTCATCTTGAGCAATGCCAATTCTAGTTTTGACTGAAACAGTTGGCAATTTTTGGCGATCAGCTTCTGTCAAAGCAAAAAACTTTTTCTTATCTCTAAGTGCTGTAATCGTTTGAGATGAGATATCTGGACAATTCTCTAATAAAAGTCCCTCGCCCCATTCTCTAACCCCATCTTGGACTGATTGAATAATTTCTCTTGCCAAATCTGGGGTTCTAATCAGACCAGCTCCTGAACCATGACTAGAAACAGTGGGAGCTGGACAGCCCATGTTGATATCAATACCATCTACCCCCATTTCGCAAAGCAGAACCGCCACTTGTTTGAAATATTTGGGAGTTTTACCAAAAATTTGCGCGATTAGAGGTCGCTGAGCTTGATCAAAATCAAAATGATTGAGAATTTGAGTGCTCTTGCTCAAACACACCCCCTCAACATTGGCAAATTCAGTAAAAACCAAATCCATTTGCCCATATTTCTTGCTAATGCTACGAAAAGGATAATCACTCACTCCATCCATCGGTGAGAGAGCTAGAATCATTCCTTTTTCTGCCTTAATTCTTTGCCAAAAATTCATAAGAGTATTGTAAACCATGAAAGTCTAAAAATTTTTCCAACAAGAAAAAATAGTTTGAATGTTGCCTTAAAGACTCAATTAGCAAGTTAAGTTGATAAAAAAGGTAAAAACTCAACTTGCCAGCTTGAAGATCTTCAGCTGATTGACTGGCTAATTCATTCAGGATCGCCTGCTGTTGTTCATCTAGGCTCTTCTCAATAATTTCCAAGCTAAAAACCGAGTCTTTGGATTTGGAAAAACTAACTCTTAACAAAAGTTGCTTGATTTTATTTAAATCCTGACTCTCTGGCAGTAAAGAAAATAAATCCAAGACCTGCACTTCGCCACTTGATTGGTAAAAAAATATTTGACTATTGTCTAAAAGTTCTTGTTTGAATTCGCTAGCGCTAAAGAGTAAATTAAGCTCCTCTTCTTTGGGTTTTGGATAATAGTACAAATTGTAATTTTCACCAAGATTTTCTTCAGCTGAAACAATCATTTCTTTTGTTTCTTGTAAAACTGAGCTTGTCTGACCGAGCTCATCGTTTAGAGAAAAATGCAAATCATCTGGCAAGACAACAAAGAGATAAGAAAGATCAGTAAAACTAGGCTTAAAAAGTCGTAGCGATACAATTGGTGAAGGGACAACTGAAAGTAACTGATAGTCATAAAGTGGATCTTTGATGGCAAAATCATCTGCGTCTGACAAATAAGCATCCACTAGAAAAAAGTGCCCAGAAACAGCCGCTATTTGCGCTGGGTCTTCAGATAAGGATTCGCTTAAAACACTCAACTGTTCCGATTGATTGGCTTGAAAATAGCTAAATTCTAACTTGGGTAAGAGATTATCGTTTTGCTGACTCAAAACTGCCGACAAACGACTAATCGCCAACCAATTAACTAAACCTTCAGCCACATAACCGTCAGCCTGCGCCAAAAGCCACTTATTCAAAGTCGAGGGATTAAGCACCTCGCCATTCTCCAAAAAATGAAAGTTATTGGCACGAAGAAGCATGGCTGCAGAACTCAGGGCACAAGCCCAACGACTCATGAAAGGATCGCTACTCCATTGGTTGGCATGATCATAAATCTCTGTCGCCCATAAAGGATCATTTTGTTTAAATAAAATTTTTGATGATGATAATTCTTTGACTTCTACTTGATCAAAATAGGCCTTAGAACTAGCTACAGAACCAGTCGCAATTTTCAAACCAAATTTTCCTCCAACTGGAATGGCTGGCCAATCCTCATCAGTGGCAAAAAGCCTTTCACCATCGACCAACATTTCTATTTTTTCCTTGGAATAGAGCAGATGAATGTCGTAATCACGATTGGTCTCCAAGGCAAAGGGGATACTGGTTCTCAATAGTGAAAAACCATTGCGAACATCTTCCACAATTAACTGATTGTTATAGAAATGAAAATCGTAAAAACTATTGGCGTCACGCATGCCTAAAACAAAATTTTTATCGGTCTTATCAAAAACTTTAAAAATAAAATCAACTTCGTATTCTTCCATTCCTAACCAGAACTCTTCCTTGGGAATAATGGTACTGAGCTTACGAGATTGCAAAAGAGTGGCATACAAAGCCTGGTCTTTGATCTGCCAATAAGACCAATCGCCATTTACTAATTCCCATTGATCTAAATTGCCAGAAAAATCATCGTTAAAAACTCTGGTCACAGCTCCAACAGGTTGGAAAAATAAGCAAAAAACTAAAACTGAGAGAGAGAAATAAAGCTTCACAATGAAGATTATGCCTCAGACAAATTACAAGAAGTGTAATCAGACTTTAATTACCTCGCAATGGAATAATTATCTAGATAACGCAAGAAAATAGCTGGTGGATCTTCAAGTAAAAATTGTTGAAACTCTTGGTAAATGGTGCGTCTTTCTTCAAGATCAAGAGTTTTACGACCCTTTTCCAACAAACTGTCGATTCTGGTATTTTTGTAACGAGTGAAATTGGTTGGTTGAGAAGAATGCCACATAAAATATTGGTCAGGATCAATGGAAGATTCTTGGCCAATTAGTAAGAGCTGATAATTGCTAAGGTCTGGAAAATTGCTAATTTTGAGGGTGACTTGCAAATTGAGATTTTGACAAAGTTCTTTTTCTTTGACGTCTGAATTTTTTTGACATCTCTCTACTGCAAAACTTGAAAAATCTTGCCATTCTTTTTTGATTTGCTCAGCCTCATCAATAAAATTTGAGCTTGTCGTCAGCTCAAAATGCAGCGGAGCTCTTGGCATTTCATCCATGAGACGATCGGCCGCCCGCTCTAAATCCCTAGCATAATCTTTGCCACCTTGCAGATAGACCCAAGACCTAGGGTTAATTGGTCCTATAGCTCGAGCGTTGCCATAGTTTTTTTCTAAAATATAAGCTAAAGCTTGACGCACACCCTTGGTGATTGAAGGATCAGAATGATTGAAAAAAACTGCTAAATAGCGATCATAAGCCAACTCTTTGGCTAACTCCAAGCCAGGCCAGTCGCAAAGACCATAACAATCAGCAATATTTAAAAGCACGTCAACCTCGCCTTTTTTAAAAGCGCTTACAGCTTCATCCTCAGTCAAATAAAAGCGATAGATATATCTGGCATCTGGACCATCAATCTTGAATTCGGTCAACTTATTGCCCTGCAACTTATAATCAAGCATTTTGTACTGACCGATACCAATAATTTTCATTTTGTCTGGACCAAAAAGCTTGCTTTCCCATTCAATTCTGAAGATCGGCTCCGCCACTGAAATAACAAAGGGAGTAAAAGGCTCTGGCAAAGTAAAAATTACTTCGTTAGGAGTGCTGATGGTTTGAACGTCAGCAAAGTTATAAAAAACATCCTCCGGTTTTAATTCTTTACCATCTTGCCACTTCAAGTCTTTTTTTAAAACAAAACGATATTGCTTGCCATCATCTTCGACAACCCATCTTTCCGCCAGCAAAGGCTCAGCTTGGAGATCTGGACCTATCTTGGTCAAACCAGCACTCAGCTGGTTTTTGATGGGTTTTGGCAAATCAGTGAGAGTGTATTCACCCACAATAGCCACATAGGTACTCTTTTTAAGAGCTAATTTTTTATTAAGCAAGGGCAACAAAAAAGAGAAGAAAACTAAAGCGACAATGATTGATGATAAAAAAATCAAGCCGTGCTTTCGCACATAACTACTGATGTACCAGTATAATTTACGCATTTTATTAGATCAACAAAAGAGCCACTGAATTAACTACGAACAGTAATAAGAAAAAAATCGTCGCGTAATAAAGTAATTTTTCAATGCCTTTGCGAGTGTGATAAGTTTCTCCAGCACCACCCATAAAACTTGACTTACCTTCAGTTCCAGGCTGTAGAAGTACTAAAGACACCAAAATCATTGATACAAATAACTGACTAGCTAACAAAAAACTATCCATATGTTCCAATTCTACCTTATATTTTAGCCTTTAGTAACTGCTTGCTCACGAAACTCACGAATCACGGTGACAGTCACATTACCTGGCACAATCACTTCTTTTTGCACGCGATCTCTAATTTTATTGGCCAAAATAGTCACGTCATCATCTTTACTCTTTTCTGGTAGAAGCAATACTCTGAGTTCACGACCAGCTTGAATAGCGTAGGCCTGCTTTACTTCTTCGTAAGACATGGCAATTGTTTCTAAAGCCTCTAGTCTCTTGATGTATTCCTCATGATTTTCGTAACGAGCGCCTGGTCTAGCTCCAGAAATGGCATCAGCAATGTAAACGGCCATAGATTCTGGACTGGAGAAAGGCTCATCCTCATGGTGTTGAGCAATACAGTCAATTGCTTCCTTGGGCATGCCAAATTGCTTAGCAATGCGCACACCAGCTTGGACATGACTTTCATCATGATTACCAGAAACTTTACCAATATCATGGAGTAAACAACCTAATTTCACTGTGTTAACATCCAAGCCAAGTTCATGAGCAATCTTGGTACCAATTTTGGTTTCCTCGATGGTATGTTTGATCATGTTTTGACCATAAGAGAAACGATACTTGAAGCGTCCCAGCATGGAAATCAAACCATTAGGAATGTTGTAAACACCCACTTCGTGAGCGAGTTTTTTACCAGCATCAAAAGTGATGCGTTCAATTTCTTGCTCAACTTTGTCGACAATTTCTTCGATTCTAGCTGGCTGAATACGACCATCTTTGATCAAACGCTCCATAGAAACACGGGCGATTTCACGACGAACTGGATCAAAACTGGAAAGTTTGATTTCAGTTGGTGAAGAATCAAGATCAATTTCCACTCCAGTGCGACGCTCAAAAGTGTGAATGTTGCGACCACTCTTACCAATAATCTTACCCTTCATTTCTTCAGAAGGAATATTGACTACAGAAATAGTGTACTCGGCGACATAATCAGTAGCCCCATGACGCATGGCGTCGATTAGGATCTCCTGAGCTTTTTCGTCAGCATCTAATTTAGCAGTTTCTTCTTTTTGAGCCACCATTTGAGCCAAATCATGACTCAATTTTTTCTCCAGACCTTCAAAAAGAATTTCCTTGGCTTTATCTTTGGAATAACCAGAAACTTCCTCTAGTTTTTCTAGAGTTTTGGCGCGACTTTTTTCTAAACTTTCTTTCTGAGCTTCAAGATCACTCTTCAGCTTATCAATGCGCTCTTCCTTTTGAGTAATTTGCTCAAAGCGAAAATCAATTTTATCCAATTTACTCTTGATGTCTCGTTGCTGCATGGCCAATTCTTGCTCAATACGACGAGTTTCTTTTTCAATTTTGGAACGAATCTCTAAAGATTCATCTTTGGCCTCGACAATAATTTCTCTAGCCTTGGCAGTAGCTTCTCTTACGATGGCTTCAGCCTCTTGCTTGGCCTTATCTATAATCGAGTTGGCACTAGCCTGCATCGCCGGAGAAGGAGGTGTTGGTTTGGCTGGCTTAGCGAATTTGTGACCAGCAGGATTAACAGGCTTATCCTGATGCTTAGTAAACACTTTGTGTTTTGGATTTGTTGGAGCAGCACCCTGTTTTTTATTGGCCTGCTCATCTGTCGAAAACAAAGTCGACAAATTACTAAAAAATGACATAAAACCTTCCGTTGATTGAGAACAGCCCTAGAAAAACTTTAGAAAAACTCTCCTTGATTAAGGAGTAGTGCAAATTAATTTATTGGTGTCAGGCAAATAGCTGGCATACTGATATTTAAGTTTAAGATTCCAAAAAATTATTTATTAATCTCTAAAGTTAAAAAGCTTATTCTCAATTAATATAAAATAATAAATTTTAACAAATACTATATTCCATTATAATAAAAAAAGAGTCAAAAGTCAAAGTTAAAGGTCGCTTGAAGCTATTCTTCCTTGATCTTCTTCCAGATGTCTTGCTCAATTTCTTTCATTAATTTCTTATCTTCTTTAAACTTGTCTTTGACTGCCTCACGACCTTGAGCAATCACTTGACCATTGTATTTAAAAAAGCTACCGGCTTTCTCAACAATACCCATCTCTACACCGATATCAACTACGTCTCCTTCTCTGGAAATACCATAGTCATTCATATCAAATTCAGCTTGCCTGAAAGGTGGAGCGACTTTGTTTTTCTTAACTTTAACGCGATGACGACTACCAATTACCTTGTCGCCTTCTTGAATATTGGCAATTTTACGAATGTCTAAACGAATAGAGGCATAGAATTTAAGTGCATTTCCTCCGGTAGTAGTTTCTGGGCTACCGAACATCACTCCAATCTTCATGCGAATTTGATTGGTAAAAATAATAGTAGTTTTAGTTTTGTTAAGAGCAGCTGTAAGCTTGCGCATCGCTTGAGACATCAAGCGAGCTTGAGTACCCATCTGATGATCGCCCATGTCACCTTCGATTTCTGACTTCGGCACCAAAGCAGCCACTGAATCAACAATCACTAAATCAACTCCTCCAGATCTCACCAAGGTCTCAGCAATTTCCAAAGCTTGCTCGCCGTAGTCAGGCTGAGAAATTAGAACTTCCTCTAGATTGACTCCAATTTTCTCCGCTCTCACTGGATCTAAAGCGTGCTCTACATCAATAAAAGCCGCCACGCCTCCATGACGCTGCACTTCAGCGATAGCGTGCAAACAAAGAGTGGTCTTACCAGAAGCTTCTGGACCATAAATCTCAATGATTCTACCTTTGGGAAAACCGCCTACTCCCAAAGCCATATTGAGCGACAGAGAACCAGTTGAAATCACTGGCATTTTGGGCATATCTTTGAGCGACTCGCCCAATTTCATAATCGAACCCTTGCCAAACTGTTTGTCGATCTGTTGCATGGCAATTTCAACTGCTTGTCTCTTGCCAGCATCAACTCCTTCGATAACTTGCTCAACTACTTCTTCATTTTTTTTCTTGGACATAATAACCTTTCGTTTTTGTTTTTTGCTAGTTTCATTTGTATGCTATTTTTGCGAGTTTGTTAACTAGCAGTTTGCCTTTTCTTCGCTTTTTTTGTTTATTTACTAAGACCCATTATCTCTCACTAAGGTTACAAAAAACGTCATTAAAGTTTCTTTGATTTCTTTTAGCAAAATTTAGGGTAAAATCTAGGCAGACAAAAACGGAGAGTAGTTCAGATGGCTAGAACGTACGCATGGGGTGCGTAAGGTCGCAGGTTCGAGTCCTGTCTCTCCGACAAGATCGCTAAATTGGTCGTTTGACCGAACTTTTTTAAGTGAGAATAAGGCAATTTGTATCTGGTGGTAACAATTTTTTTGTTAAGTATTCCACAGTTCCAAAGAACACTTTCTAAAATTTCCTTTTTTACCTCGTCATTTCCATCGTAAAATAACTTCCAGAGGGAAATTGCTCTATTTCTGAAGTTTTCCACAAGTTCCAATTTAGAATATCCTTTATCTTTATTAGGATTTTTGAGCAACATTTGAAAGTCGGTAAGTTCGCTTTGAATGTCTCGTTTTTTGACATCGTATTTCTCTCCACTAATGCGCTCCTCCAGATACATATCTTCTAATTTATCTAGTCTTTTTTGTAATAAATCTAATTGTTTTTGAGCAAGCTCGCGTTCTTTGGTGGAATTCTTAATTTCTGCCTTTTTGTTGAAAACAAATCTTTGGAAAGATAAAGAGAATAATTCTTTATCAGGAATAATGTTTTCCATAAGACCAAGCAATAAACCTTCCATCTCTGACTCTTTAATGTAATCTTTATGCTGATCGCAGATGTTTTTGGTATTAGTACAGTAATAATAGATATACTTGCCTTTTTTCATGGTTGCTGTGAGCTTGCAACCGCATTTATGACAGACCAGATATTCCCTATAAAGGAAAAATAACTCTCTTGTCTTGGAACGGGTTTTTTGATTAAGACGATCTTGGACTTTATCAAAGAGAGCCTTAGTGATGAGTGGCTCATGATTACCAGTGTAGAGAGTGCCTTTTCTTCTAATCACTCCATAATATTCTGGATTTGTTAAGATTCTGCCGATAGAAGACTTATATAATTTACGATCTCTTTTACTTCTAAAACCTTCCTCAAAAGCTATCTTCACAATCTTACCAATGGAAACTCCAGAATCATAAAGATCAAAGATTTTCTTAATGTAGAAAGAACGATCTAGATCTGGAACTATACCATTTTTTACATTGATGTAGCCGATTGGACCCATTGAAGGATATTCACCTTTACGGATTTTAGTATCATTACCAGATCTAACTTTCTCAGAAAGCTCTCTAGAATAGTTCTCTGCAAAAACATAATTAATATTCATCTTTAAAAGATCGCTTGAAGTGATGTAACAATCATTAGGAGTTCTGACTTCGTGAAGAAAGCCTTTATCCATTAGTTCAGTAATCTCTCCAGCGTCTTTTAAATTTCTAGATAAACGATCAACATGATAAGCCAAAATACCGTTAGCTACACCAGATTTAATCAAAGAAATCATTTCAGCAAACAGAGGACGATTATTACTAAATCTAGCACTCTTACTCTCACGAAAAATTTGAACTATATCTAGATCACGACTTTTAGCTAGCTCTGTTAACAGGTGTTCCTGTGTCTCTAGGGATTGGTATTGCTTACGATCTTCTTCAGAAGACTTACGACAATAAATAATATATTTCATTAATTATCCTTGTGGGCAGGAGAAAAAACTATTTTATATCTTCTTTAACCTTATCAACGCAACCTTTTATATCTAAAACCCTAATAACTACTTCGCCATCATTCAACTCAAATTGCTCTATATCATCAATACAATCTGTTACAGAAAAATATCTTTCCGATACTTTATCGTATTCTTCTATCAATTTTTCAGCAGCTTTATTTTTTTCAAGCATGGTTGCATTGTCAAAAAGCAAATAAATAAAACCAACTATCAAAATTATAAATAATGTTACAAATAATTTTTTCTTCATAGCACCTTTCTTTATTTTTGAGTATACAAGATTTTTGTAACTTTACCATGAAAATCTGATTGATACTCCTCTTTGCTAACTATTTGAAGTTGACTGCTTAAAGCAAATTTTTCTCCTAAGCTTTGAGCAGCCGCTCCAATAACTTTCTTAGGTTTAGTTAAATTTTTAGAATACATGAAGCTTCGATGACCTTTAAAACGAATGTCATCAATATTTTTATTAAAATATTTAGGAATGTAAAAAGTAATATGCCTCATGTCTTTTGGTCTTTTAATGTTAATGTCTCCATGCGACCAAAGTTTTTTAAGAATGCTCC
Source organism: Candidatus Pacebacteria bacterium UBA6188 (assembly GCA_002422765.1). GTDB lineage: Bacteria > Patescibacteriota > Microgenomatia > UBA1400 > PJMF01 > UBA1364. The sequence goes on from DITI01000018.1 coordinate 19,399, forward strand.
AATGCACAAAGGGCAAGTTGTAAATCAGATGATAGTGGACAGCCTTGCGCCTCTTATCTTGAAACTCAATCGCAGCAAGATATTTGAGAGCTGGATATCTTCTTCTTAGTCTCCTAATAAACAAAGTAAATCTTTTGTTACTTTCTTGAATATTTTTAATATCAAAATTTTGTAGATCATCATAAGTAAGAGTTAAAAACTTATCTTTTTCTGTAAAATTACACATGGCAAGATCAATAACTTTTCTTTTTGATCTATAAGCATTTCTTGCCTTATTTACCCTTGCTTTCTCTGGATCAACACTCTGAGTATTTGGTCGACCAGAATTACTTGAAGGAAAGTTGTAAAAAATAAGCCTTTCACTTTCAAATACTTCAAAATATTTTCCTTTTTGAGTAACTTTATTACGATAAAATTTTGTTTTCTTATTTTTATCAAATAGTAAATTAGATAGACGACTTAAATCCGATTTAACAAGCCTAGTAGCGGGCTTTCGCCCGCTTCCTTGGACTTGCACTAGAGGATAACCTCCAAGTATTTGAGCAACGTCATGAGAGTCAATCATTTTTCCCTCCTTTCTTGTTGAAGAAGAGAAAAGCGATGCAAAGCCTTGCCTAAAGAAAAAAGGCTAGATTGAAACTCTAAAAGCTCGCCTTTGGTTGGTTCTCTTTTGAGAAGATTAAAAAGATAAAGCTTTTCTTTTTTAATTAATTCTTCTTCAGTAATTGACAGGTCGATCATTAAGATCGATCTTATGAAGAAACGTTAAAAAAGTCGGTTACGCCAAATTAGACTGTTTGGTGTTACGTTTGAGGGAATTAAGAATTTTTATGCTTTTTTGACCACCTTCTAAATATTCTTTAAAACGATGAAAGATGAGTTTTATCTGATTTTCATCCATCAATCTCTCATCATCTGGATATTTTTCTGAAAGTTTATTTGAAATTTCTGCAAAGGTAAGTTTTTTAGATCTGAGCTTATGAATCTCTTGGCCAATAGGTAGGTTGATTGGTATATATCTTGGTATGAATTTTCGTAATTTCTTGCCATTCTTTTGAATGTTGTGCCAATTGTCATCAATCCACTGATGCATTTCGTTTTTATTTGTTTGAAAAGGAATTAAAATTGAAGAAATCTCTTCACCTTCAAAATTGCTTAAAGTTAAAATTATATTCTTTTTCCCATGAAGAAGCGTGAAAAGGGGTAAGCCTGTTTGCTCTACATTTTTAATATCAATCATGAAATTAAAAAGATGTAAAAGCAAAGTATTGTCTTGATTTGTTTTAACTTTACCTAGGTGTAAATTGCAATCTGGAGTTTCACTCCATATTTTGATTAATATTGGATCTTTACATATTGGTAAATCAAAAAAATTTTCCCCAATATGATCAAGTATTGAGAATGAATTTGTTTGAGGAAAAACTTTCGCAAATGCTTTTTTGCCGACTTTTAAACTATCACTAATAGCCATTGAGTCTAATATCTCCTGAATTTTTTCTGGAATTGGATCGAGAACTTCTATTGGAGATAGTGATTTTAAATATGTGATTGTCAAAAAGCATGCTCCAAAACAAACATCTTGAAAGAAGCCGTGTGCCTAACCAAAGCTCCCTCCTCTTGAGGCAAGATTATATCACAGCCTCACTTCGTTCAGCTGTGATGCGCCAAAGGTGGTCGGAGGAGGGAGTGGCGCGGAAAAGAGAGTTGGTTGGAAATACTTTGATAGAAGGTAGCTTATGAGTTAAAATGGTCAACTAGAAAAGAAATTTATGTCTAAGTTTACTTTTTTCTTTAAAGTAGAACTATTTGGCCCGCTCCTACCAAAACATGGAAGTGTTTTTTCTCACTATAAATACATTGGCATATTTAATAATGAAAGTGTTAGTTGGGTAGAAAAACCAGAATCTGCTAAAGCAAATCCATCTCCAAATATGACCGGCGTTTCTCTCAATGTAAATAAAACTATAAAAAATGGATCTATAATTTATTTTTTAATTAAATCAAAAGACAACTCTATAAGAAAAGTTAGCAAAGAAGTAGAAATAATTATCAAACATTTCTCATCATTACTCTCTATTTCAGTCAAAAACTCTAGGTATTACTATAAGATTATTTCTGCGACTATTATTAACCCAAATAACAACACTGATGTAGAAGGTTTACCGAGTGATTTCTTAACAACTATTGCCTATAAAAAAAGAGATATTGATGACCAAAGAATTTCGTTCGTTGAAGAAATTGGGGAACTTTTTTTAACTGATCAAATAATAAATAAATCGATAAAGTACTTCGATTTGGCTTTGGAATCAGAAATATTAATGTCAAAAAGTAATCAAAGTGTTCTACTCTACTATTTTAAAATAATTGAACTAATTAGTAATAAAGTATCAAAAGATAATAAACTTCCTAAAAAAGAAGCGGAGAAGCAAAAAAAAGAAGTAATAGATGATTTTGTTTGTAATTATAAAATTAGTGAAAATAATAAAAAAAAGATCGATAAGTTTAAAGAGTGCGAGAGTAAAATAAGAATTCTAGAAAATAATATTACAAAACTTAAAATAATTGATGCTTCAAAAATTTTAGAAATAAATTGTTTAGAATTAGTTAATGAAGTTATTAGTATTAGAAATAGAGTAGTTGCTCATACAAATAGTGACGTTATGACGACCAATGAAACTGGAGAAAAATTTTGTGAACTGTCAAAAATATTTTTATTGAAATATATAATTAAATATTATGGAAAAGGTTATTTAAAAAGCTTCAATGAACTTGATGTCCAACCATTTAGAAAAGAAGACGGGTACTTCTATGCGCCAATATTCAAATCTTCCTATTTTTTAAAGTAGTTCCACCATTAATAAATTAAAAATGGTTTATAATTCAGGTATTATGATTTGTCCTCACTGCAAAATAGCCGTACACGAATCTTTCACAGATTGGAGCGGTCCCGCAACAGATAGCCGTTGCCATTGGCAGTGCAGCAAGATGATCTGTCCAGAATGTAAAAAAATCATAATTAAACTAAATTATGGACAATGGGGAAATCTTCTTGGAAGAATTGTTGAACCAAAAAATAACTCAAGAATGCCCGTTCCAAAAGAAGTTGATGAAATATTTTCAAAAGACTACATTGAATCATGTAATGTGCTCGTTGATAGCCCAAAAGCAAGCGCTGCTTTAAGCAGAAGGTGCTTGCAAAACATTATTAGAGAAAAGGCTGTACTAAAAGTTATCGATACATCGACAGGAAAAATTGCTTCTCAAAGTGTTAAGCATGGAGACCTATCGAATGAAATACAGCAAGTTCTAGATAATGGTGGGTTACCAACTCAAATATCAGAAGCAATAGATGCTGTAAGAAACATTGGAAACTTTGCAGCGCACCCAATAAAAAGCACTAGTACTGGAGAAATAGTTGAAGTTGAAGCAAATGAAGCCGAATTAAATTTAAGTGTAATTGAAAGTTTATTTGATTACTACTTCGTACAGCCAAAGAAAACTAGGGATAAATTAGCAAAGCTTAATATAAAATTAGCTGACACTGGAAAACCCAGTGTAAAAAAACCAAAAAATTAACTATTGCTGATGATTAAGAACTTCTTTTTCAAGAAAAGTTCCAATATCGTCCCATACTGCCGACGGAGAGTGCAAATCGAGTGAAACTCGATGCACCCTCCTAGTCCTCGAAGAGGGCGACAAACATTAAAAAGACGTATTAATTCGTCTTTTTTCCTTAAATTTTATAAAAATATATGACAGAAACAAGCAGCGACCACCTATCAGGAGAAGCCTTAAATTTAATTATTGGTCTACTAGAAGGCAAGCTTGTTGGCACCAACACTGACATCCAAATTCGCCTCAAAACTAGAAACTCAAGAAACGAAAGAGTCAGAATTCTCAAAAAATTCATTGAGGAAAACCAAATTGTTGATGACCGTTTTACTCAACAACTAGCCGAATACTATATCGACAGAAACACCTAAAAAATCAAGCCACATCACCTGTCTCCAACAAATTCGCCTGCAAATCAGAATAACGCTCAGCCTCCCTATAATCCAAAAAATAAACCTGCAAATCTTTATTTAAAATAAATTCATAATAACCAGGATGGTGAGTTCGGCCATCGACTGAAAAATGATAATCTTTATCCACGTCTTTGGGAATTTCACCTACCACTTGAGTTAGAACTTGGATTAATTGTTCATAGTAAGCCAACTTAGCTCTATCTTCTGCGCTAGCCTTTTCAAGAGAACAGGCGATCCTGAATTGCTTAAAATCTACGTAAGAATTTTTATCTAGATTTATCACCTTGGCTAAAACTTTTAGGACTTCTTCACTTAGACCAGCTGGAACAAGCACTTCAAATTCTAGGCGATTAAACCAATTGTCTTTGCTTCTCAAAAGAGGCAAACTACCCTCATAGGCTAATCCTGCATGCACTCCTTCAACCAGCTCCATGGTGATTTTTTCGCTTGATGGTCTATCAGCTGCAGTGGGCGGATTAATAATGATATTACCACTATAAGCATTCTCTTGATATTCAGATAAAATTAATAAGTCATTTTTCTGGACTTTTTTTGATCTCAGGGCTTCCCTTAAAAATTTAAGCAATCTTTTTTTATCTAAACCCAAATCAAAATACCTCTCTCCAGTCTCACGATTAGTCACGGAAGGAAAATAACTTTGAGCAGGTAATTTTTGTAAAAATACATCAGGATCGTCTAAAAATTTAGCAATGCTTGTCTTAATTTTTCTATATCTAGGTAAATTTAAAGCCTCCAAAGTAGCCAAACCCTTTTCTTTTTCTCCTGGTTTCTCATGAATTTTCTCCATTTTGGTGAAAATTGTTTTTCTTGCATCAGGTTTTTTCTCTCTATTATTTATGCCCTTAACAGCCTCGTAAATGCTGGGCATGGATCTCACTTCTCTATCTTCCTCAGCTATTCTTTCTGTCAAAATTTTTGGATTTTGTAACAATAAAAGTTCAAAAGCAGCCATTCTGGCTTCATGACTAGGTCTTGGGTCAGGATAGTCTTGGTGGATTTCTTCTCTGTATGCTTCTTTTGGCACGATTGGTGGCGCTATTTCGGCGGCGGCCTATTATATATCAAAATATAACAAAACAAGAACGCGTGAAATTTAAGAAAAAAACGACTAGTATGGTGTCTTAGCAGGATTTAATTTAAGGAAAGGTTTCTATGAAGCGTATTTTAGTCACCGGAGCTTTTGGTTTAGTAGGTAGCGATCTGGTAGCAGAGCTCCAAAAAAAACATGGCAGCGACAACGTGATCGCTCTTGGTCGTCAAACCATCGATAGCAACTTTCAGGGCATTCTAGAACAAGGTGATGTGCGCGACTACGCCGCCATGGAAGCCTTGGTTAAAAAATATGATGTCGGGACTATTTATCATCTGGCTGGCCTACTTTCAGTTGGTGGCGAAAAACAACCTGATTTAGCTTGGGATGTCAATGTCAACGGTTTGAAAAACATTCTAGACTTGGCCAAAGCCTACCAAATCAAGGTTTTTTGGCCTAGTTCAATTGCTGCTTTTGGCCCCACCACCCCCAAGCAAAATGTGCCTCAACACACTAGTCTTGAACCCAGCACTATTTACGGAGTGAGCAAAGTTACTGGAGAGTTGCTTTGCCAATATTACTTCAGGCGATACGGAGTGGATGTTCGCAGTTTGCGCTATCCAGGACTTAATGGCTATAAAGCCGCCCCAGGAGACGGTACTACCGAATACGCAATTCATATTTTTTATGGCTTGATCGAAAATAATACCTACGAGTGTTTTCTCAAGGAAGATGCACGCTTACCCATGATGTATATGGATGATGCTATCAAAGGCACCATCGCCCTCATGGAAGCACCTAGTGAAAAAATCTCCGTGCGCACTAGCTATAACTTTGCAGCTATTAGCTTTACTCCCGCTGAATTGGTCGCTGAGATCAAGAAAATTGCTCCAAATTTTCAAGTGAGCTATAAACCAGATGCTCGTCAACAAATTGCCGAAAGCTGGCCTCAAACTATTGATGATTCTCAAGCCAGAAAAGATTGGGCTTGGCAAGAAGAATTTGATTTAAGCAAAATGACTCAAGCCCTCTATGAAGGAGTTAAAACAAAATTAGCACAAGGAAAATAAACATGAGCAAACAACAATTTTTTAATTCTCTGAAACAAGAAGTCGCCCGCATTGATGAAGCAGCTATCAGTAAACGTCATGAAAAAATCATTAGTGGCTTTACCAAAGGCGCCAACCCCAAAGCTATCATTGATGGTCGCGAAATCAGTATTTTCAACTCCAATGACTACTTGGGCTTACGCCATCATAAAGCCTTAAAAATGGCTGAGCATAAAGCTAGTAGTGAGTTGGGAACTGGACCAGGAGCCGTCCGCTTTATTTCTGGTTCTTTTGCTGTTCACCGCGATCTGGAGCGCCAATTGGCCAAATTTCACAGTCGAGCAGATGGCATGGTTTTTTCTAGTGCCTTTGCTACTAATTTGGCAGTTATTTTTAGCTTAATTAAAGGCCAGAGCAAAGATTCTCTGGTCAGTAGCGACACTCTCGTCATTTCTGATGAGCTCAACCATCGCAGTATCATCGATGGTGTGCGCTTGGGCAACTTGGACAGCAACGCTAAGTTGATTTTTAAACATCTGCAATCCGATTCTTTGGAAGAGATGTTATTGGACAATCAAGGCAAGTTTAAACGCGTTGTAGTGATCACTGATGGTGTTTTTAGCATGTTGGGAGAATATCAAGACTTAGCCGAATTGCGTCAAGTCATCGATCGCCATGATGAAAAATATGAAGAGGGTATTCTACTGATTGTTGATGATTGTCATGGTGTGGCTGCTTGCGGTCAAACTGGTCGTGGGACAGAAGAAATCACAGGCGCTCAAGCTGACGTACTGATTGGCACCTTGGGTAAAGGTTTTGGTGCTGATGGTGGATATGTGGTCGCTGATCAAGTTGTCATTGACTACTTGCGTGAATCAGCCGCTACTTACATTTACTCTAACTCTATTTCTCCAGGCACTGCTGCTGCTGCCAAAACCGCACTTGATGTTTTGGACAGCCAAGAAGGCGCTCAGATGTTAGATCATTTACGTCGCAATGTTGAATTACTCAAAACTTTGCTTCAAGAAGCTGGTTTTCAATTCGCTGCTCCTTCTACCCACCCCATTCAGGCAGTTTTAATTGGTGATACCAAAAAAACTCAGGATCTTACCAAAGCCATGTTTGAAAGAGGTTTTCTGATTACAAACATAAATTATCCAGTAGTGCCTAAAGGTAGAGATGAGATTAGAGTTCAACTATCTGCCACTCACACTAAAGAAGATGTAGAAAATTTTGTGAAGGCCATGCGAGAAGAAGGTCAAAAACTAGGTATTGTCTAAAATAACTAGAACTATTCGTAGCGCAAGGCTTCAATTGGTGAAAGCCTTGCAGCTCTTCTGGCTGGAGCTACTCCAAAAACCAAGCCGACTACTAAAGATACTCCAAAAGCCAAAAGCACCGCCTCCAGCGTTACTTTGGCTGGAAAATATGGTTGTAGTGCCAGCGAGCCTAGGTAAGCAATTAATAAACCGATTAAGCCTCCTAAAACTGACAATAAAGCCGCCTCAATCAAAAACTGGAGCATAATTAGGTTGGGTGTTGCCCCCAAAGCTTTTCGCAAACCAATCTCTCTAGTACGTTCTGTTACCGCCACCAGCATAATGTTCATGATGCCAATGCCACCAACGATCAAAGAAATTGCTGAAATTCCGCCCAAACCAATGGTCAACATTCCTAAGATGCTGTTAATCGTTTCTAAAAGCTTGGCCTGATCAAAAACACTGTATTCATCCTCATCAAGTTGTCTGTTCATGGTTGCTTCGATTGCTAAGGTCGCCTCTTTAACTTTATCTTTATCACGAACTTCAAAGATAAAAGAATCAATCAGCTCAGTATCAAAATATTTAAAAGAAGTTTCCAAGGGTAAATAAATATAACTATCAAAGCTTGGGCCACCAAAACCACCACCTTTTTCTTCTAAAACTCCCAAAACTGTATATGCCTGACCACCAAGCAAAACTTTCTTATTAATTGGATCAACTTTACCAAAAAGCTCTTCGGCTATGCTTGGTCCAAGCAAAGCAACACGATCAGCTTTCTCTTCCTCAGTGTCAGTGAACCAGCGCCCCTTAGTAGTTGGCGTGCTATAAACTGTCTCATAGGAGCTGGTGACCGCATAAAGAGTTACTTTTTTACTGTTTTTACCATATTCAGCCTCGGCAACATTAATCGCTGTTACCACGCCATCTTTTAACAGTTCACGGTTATTACGTATTACCTGATTATAGTAAGAGCGCTTGAGAACCGGCCTAGTAGTCTCAATCATTGCCGTTTCACCACCAAAACCACCATTTTCTCCAAATGGGTCACCTGGCACCACATAAAGAATGTTAGTGCCTAGACTGGCAAATTGATCGGTCACGTAAGCTTGCAAGCCTGTGCCTATACTTGTTAGCAAAACTACAGAACCAACACCAATAATGACACCCAACATCGTCAAAAAAGAACGACTTTTATTGAGCATGATTGATTTGAAAGCTAAACGAGCTACAGAAGCCACGGTCATTTTTTGCCTTTCCGCTTGCTTGCACTGTCGCTGAGAACTTTACCATCTTTAAAAACAATTTGACGCTGGGCAATTTCTGCCACGTCTTCTTCGTGAGTAACCATGATGATCGTCTTACCTTCTTCATTAAGCTCGCGTAAAATTCGCTTAATGTCTTCGCCACTCTTGGAATCTAAATTGCCAGTTGGCTCATCAGCAAAAATGATTGTCGGATCATTAATCAGGGCGCGAGCAATCGCTACTCTCTGCTGTTGCCCGCCAGAAAGTTGAGCTGGTGTGTTTTGCAAACGATCACCCAAACCAACTCTTTCCAACATGGCTTTGGCCTTCTCCTTGGCAGTATCAGAGTCTGCACCGTAGCCAGCATAGAAAAGCGGCAACATCACATTTTCGAGAGCGCTGGTACGAGCCAATAAATTGAAGGATTGAAAAATAAAACCAATTTCTTTGTTGCGCAAATGCGCCCGTTCCACCTCGCCATATGAAGAAACTTCTGTGCCACTTAGAAAAATTTCACCATGAGTTGGTTCTGCTAACATGCTAGCCACCTGTAAAAAAGTTGACTTACCAGAGCCAGAAGGACCCATGATCGCTAAAAATTCTTTTTTTGCAACTCCCAATGAAACTTCATCTAGAGCACGAATTACCGTGTCACCAATTTGGTAGTTTTTGGAAACTTTTTTGAGCTCTAACAACATAATTTTACTCTGGTAAAAGAATTTGATCGCCCTCAACTAGGCCAGAAATAACCTCAACTTCGTCATCACTTTCCAGACCAATCTCAATCTCTCTATCTTCCACTTGCTCTTTGTTGTCCGCTTTAATTTGGATGTAAACTTTGCCGTCTCGCTCACTAATTGCATCAAGTGGCACCATTAAAACATTTTCTTTTTTTGCTAAAGTAATCATAGCATCGCCATTCATTCCCAAGCGATATTTGCTCATGTCAGCTCCAACAAGCGGAAATTCCATCAAAAAAACTGTGCCGCTAGATGATTCAGAGCTAACATAAGAGATATAACTCAAGTTGCTGCTGATTATTTCATCTTCGTAAGCATCTAAAACAATTTCACTAGCTTGACCCAGACTAACTCTGTGCAAATCAATCTCATCAATTGCTGCTCTAAAAATTAAAGTTTCTGGATTAACTACTTCAAAATAATCGGTTGGAGACAACTGTACGCCAGCTACTGCTGTCGGAGATACGGTCAACACTCCAGCAAAAGGAGCACTGAGTGTGGTGTTTTGGATAGCAATACTTTGAATTTCAACATTGAGGACTTGATTGTCTAGATCATATTGATCTTTGGCTACAGCTCTATTTTCTCTGGTATCCAAAATCTGATCTTTAATGTCGTCTTGCAAATTCTCAAAATCATAGCGCTCTTTCATATAGAGGTTGAGGTTTTGCTGAAGTTGCTTTTGCAAAGCAGCACGATCAATTGTTGCGATTGACTGCCATTTTTTAACCTGATCGCCTTCTTTGGCGCCCAAGTAAACAACTTTACCGCCAGCTGCAAAACGCAAACGAGCTTTTTCCTTGGCATCAACGCGACCGGAAATGGTAATGCTTGAGACGATATCGCCTCTTTTGACTTCTACAAAGTTGAGATTAGTGGAGCTGGCAGCGCTTTTTTGCTGCCACATCCATAAACCAACTAACACTACCGCTAGAATCAACAAAAGTTTCCAGCGCTTTTTCAAAAAAGTAAAAATTTTTGACTTTGACATAGACATATTTTATTCAAATTTATTTTTAGCCGAGTAAGTAGTATACAAGATTTTTTCTGCCAAAGAAGGATCAGCTTTGACAAAGGCCAAAAACTCTTGCACAACTGGGTTCTCATGAGCTCGCCTGACTTTTTTCTCAGCATCGATTGTGTATAGAGCAGCGATGCGTTTTTTAATTGTTTCGGCCGTACCTTGCAGAGGTTGACCACCACCACCGATACAACCACCAGGACAAGCCATGAACTCAATATAATCATACTCCTCCACACCACGTTTAATCTTCTCCAAAATATTGCGAGCATTGCGCGGGGTGGCCACCACTGCAACTCTAATTTCCTGCTCTCCTATTTTAATAGTAGCTTTTTTGATTCCCTTCATACCCCTCACTTCTTGCAAATCTACTTTTGGTAATTCTTGACCAGTCAATAAGTGAGCAGTAGTGCGCAAAGCAGATTCCATTACTCCTCCAGAAGCACCGTAAATCGCAGCTGCCCCGCTATACTCACCTTCCAAATCTGCCTCACTCTCTGGTAAATTTGGCAAATCAAGCTGGTGTTTTTTCAGCAGAGCTGCCGTTTCTCTGGTAGTTAGAACCAAATCAACGGGCTTGAGCTTGTACCCAGCAAATTCAAAAGTTAATTTATCCATGTCGGCCTCATACTTTTTGGAGGTACAGGGCATGAGGGAAACCACAACAATACGATTCGGATCAATTCCTGCCTTCTGAGCCCACCAAGTTTTATAAGCAGCACCAGAATGGATATGGGGTGAACGAGCAGTCGTTAAATGGGAGATTAGTTCTGGATAGTAAAATTCCAAAAACTTCACCCAACCTGGACAACAAGAGGTGAACATTGGCAGACTCGGCTTTTCACCAGCAAATTTTTGGCGCAAACGCTCAGCCAATTCTTCTGCCTCCACCATGGTAGTGATGTCAGCTCCCATGTTGACGTCAAAAATCTTGTCAAAACCTAAGCGACGTAAAGCGGTAAACATCTTTTTTTCTAAATTTATACCAGGCTCCAAAGCAAACTCTTCACCAATACTAGCTCTTACAGATGGTGCCATTTGTACAATTACAATTTTTTCTGGATCAGCTAGAACTGCTTCCACTTCCTCCAAATGACTCTGTTCGCGAATGGCTCCTACTGGACAACTCACTGTGCATTGCCCGCAATAAATACAATCAACTTTAGGATTTTGACTGTGAGTCAAATGAGCATCGCTAGATTTTCCCTCCAGCTTCAAGAAATTAATACCAATGTTGGCGCAAGCACTAACACATAATCCACAACGCACGCATAAATTAGGATCGAATTCAGCCGCATTAGACATCTTATGGACAGATAAATCCAACATTTTGCGTCGATATTCTTCACTCGTCACTCCATATTTTTTCATCAGGCCAGCTGCTGGACAGGGGAGTTGCTTTTGACATTTGGGGCATTTTTCTAGATGTGAAGCTAGAATTAATTTTAAATTTTCTGTTCGAAGCTCTTGAATTTCTGCGTCTTTGGTTTCAATACGTAAACCTTCTCGCGCTTGAATTTCACAAGAAGTGCTCACTTCTCCTTCATGCTTAACCAAACACAAGCGGCAATTGTGATCGGCTGGTAAATCAGGATGATGACAAAGATGAGGAATATCAACCTGATTGGCCAAAGCGATTTGTAATAAATTTTGGCCCTCTTCGGCTTGATAAGGCTGACCATCGATATAAACTGTAACTATTTTTGACATTAAACTTTAATTCCCAAAATATTGTCTGCATAACTTCTAACTGGCAAAGCAATTGATTTACCTAAATTACAAAAAGAGCCTTTATCCATGATTTTGATAATTGGTGAAAATCTTTCCCATGGAAGCTCGCTTTCCTCATTCAAACCAGTTAACAACTGCAGTAATTGCCAAGAACCATCACGACAAGGAGAACACTTACCGCAACTTTCTCTTGTATAAAAAGCAAAGAGATTTTTCAAAAACGAATAAGGAGAAATTGTGCGTGGAAAAACCCTGATCGAACCACTGCCACTCAAGATCGCTGTCTCAGCTTGGGCAGAAGTTAAAACTTCTCCAGCAGCACCCCCACCCACTTGAACAAAAAAATCAAAATCTGGCAAATTATCAGTTTGGCGCAAAATATCTGAAACACTTTGCTCATTTTTAACTCGAAAAACACCTGGCTGAGATAAGCCATCACCACTAATCGTTGTTAAGCGAGTCTGTTCAAATTTATCAGTAGCCACACAAGCCACATCATAAAAAGTCTCTACATTATGTAAAAGTACTGGTGCGCCAAAAATACCTAAAACTGAAGGGCTAGGATTTTTATAACGAGGCTGAACTTTTTTACCCTCAATAGAATTGAGTAAGGCCCCTGTTTCACCACCAATATAAGTTGGCTCTTCTTTGAAAAGATTGATCAAATAGCCTCGCTGACGACAAAATTCAAGCAGGGGATCAATTTTGGCTTGTAAGGCTTGATAGTAATTTTTATTGATGTAGAAATAACCTTCTTTGGTTTGTAAGAAATCCATGGTCAAAAGCATGCCCTTAAAAACCTCTACTGGATAATGTTCTAATAGAAAAAAATCTTTGCTCACGTCAGGCTCGCCCTCACTAGCATTACAAACCACATATTTTTTGGGCTTTTGTAAATCTCTAATGCGACGCCATTTGCGAGCTACTGGAAAAGCCGCTCCACCGCGCCCAACCAAAGCTTCTTTTTCGATTGCATTTAACAACTCATCTTTTAGATACATAAATTTTTTCTAGGTTTTTTTGTAACAATAAAGCTAGAGTTCCACCCACCAATGCCGTCCACATTTGTGGCCACGACATCATGCTGGCGATGCGGGTCGATAGGGGAGCAACTAGAAGTCCTTCCATAATTAATTTGGCCACCAAAAAAAGAAATAAACTCTTCAAACTAGCTGCCAATAAAACCGTCAATAAATTTTGACCCAACTTAGATTTGGACTGATAAAATCTGGCAAAAACAGCAATGTAAAGACAATTGCTGATCATAATGAAAGGTAGCATTGGAGCCAAAGCCACTGGCAAAAGACCGTTGGCCAAAGCAACACTACTTGGAATTAGAGCCAAGAAAAAAGCTTTACTTTGACCCAAATAAATAAAGGACAAAATCAGCAAAGCATTAATGATTGGACCAGTTAAAAACTGTTGATGCACCAAAGCTGGCACCAAAAAAATCAAGCTAGAAAAGAGAATGGAGAGAGTTAGTTCTCGATTCTGAACAATCGCCTCAAGACCAATGAAGGTTTGTTTTGTCATCCAACCATCATAGCAAATAAGCCGGCAGTTACTCTAGGGGAACTTTATCTTTGAGCCAGTCAGCTACCTTCTCGTAGGTAGTGGGCTCAGGTTTTTCTTGAAGCAAAACTTCTGATAAAACTTCAGCAAGATCTTTTTCTCTGGGAGTTTGGCCATCAACCAAGACAAAGGTTAAGCGACCGGGAAACTTGTATAGTTCAATTTCCAAAACTCTTTGTCCAGACTTATCATCAAACCAAAATCGACCCATACTCAACCAAGAAAAAGCTTCTTTTTCAATATAAATACCATAATTAGTTAATTTGTAATGCAAATTCTGAGGTGGAATCACTGCCGTCACATAGACCAAGAACACAATCGAGATCACCACTGCCACTGGTAGAACTTGACCCGCAAAAAATAAAATCAAAGAAATTAAAATCGCAATAATAATAATTGTGCTAAAAAATTGACGATTACGCTTCTTGAATGGTCTGGCTGGAGCATCCCACTCAACCAAAGTTTCCTCTGGAATTGGACGATAAAAACCTGGCGCAACCTTGGAGTTCTCCATTTTGAATTGCTCTGGCATGCGCACGCTCGCCACTTGCTCTCTCATTAGTTGCTCAGCTGCAGCTTGATCAGGACCAAGTTTCTCTCCGGCTTGATTGCCAAACAGGGCAGTCTTAATTTTTTCAAACATCAATTCTAATATACACGATTTGACGAGCAATCGCCAAGCCCTATAAAATCAAGTCTTTGACTGATATAATTTGTTATCTCTAGAGAATAAAAGGAGGTGTCGCATAGCGGTCAATTGCGCTGGTCTTGAAAACCAGAGCCTTACGGCTTCGTGAGTTCGAATCTCACCACCTCCGCTTTGAACGGGATACATAAGTGGGATTTTTAAAAAATTAGATTGTTTGCGCGGTTAGCTCAGTTGGTAGAGCGACTCGTTTACACCGAGTAGGCCAGGGGTTCGAATCCCTTATCGCCCACAGTAACTTTAAAAGGAGGTGAGAAAAATGAATGAAGGAAATGAAGGAAGTGTAGGACATGGTGTCCCGGATTTTTCCGGGCTGGTGGAAAGAAGACTGCGAATGTCGGGTATCGACCCGGACGCCCCTTTCCCGGGTATAACTATAAGACCTGATATTGCCAAAATGATCCAGGTTATCATGGAAGAACATAAACCCGACGATAGGTAAGAACAAATCGTTCTTATTTTTTTATTGCTTTATTCGCTTTTAAATGGTATAAACAGGATGTTGCCCAAACAGCCTGTTTTTTGTTGTTTTTCCGTTTTGTGTTTCGTCCTGGATTTTTGATATTTGAATTTCGGGTTTCCCGCCGGAGGCGGGCTGGAGGGGTGTTCCGAATGGC
>DITI01000020.1 GCA_002422765.1 Candidatus Pacebacteria bacterium UBA6188
GGTCAATATTAATCTGTAACTCATCCATGTAGATGGATAGATTTTGAGTCAACTTGCGGTAAACTTGATTGGCTACCATGAAATTGCCATCAGTGAAGTTGTTGGCGCCATTACGCACAAATTCAAGATTGGCTGGATCAGCCACAATGTAGCGACTGCGCATCAAAGAAGCCACGTAGGCCTTGTCAGATAATCTAGTGTAATCCAAGGCCACTACATCAGACTCTGGGACGCCATACATGCGCGCTAAATCTCGAGTAATTTTGGCTTCCTGACCAGGTTTGGCGATATAAAGTCCAGTAGCGTAATCCAATAACTCCACTTGAGCCTTAAGCACTAAAGCTCCGACAAAAGTTTTACCGCCAGCGGTGGTTAATTCAACTGCCACTCGCGGATCGCTAATAATCTTGAGAAAAGTATCAACCTGATTGACTCTAGAGTTAAAGAAGGCTAAACCTTCTTCCACTCCTGCTCTGAACTCAGTCTCCCGAATCATGGTTTCCATCTTGAGAGATAAAAGCTGGTCATCAAGCTTGATAGCAGATTCTTTACTATTCAATAAATCAGCCAAAGCGTCAGGATTTCTGGTTGCACCATCAAATAAGGAAATGTTTTTTAAACTCTTTTGCAAAGCGCTTAGTTTTTGGTAAGCAGCTAAGTCTGGATTCCTGCCCAAAACGCTATTATTTAGTTCAGTTAATTTATCATTGTATCTAGCTCTGGCTCTGGGCAAATCATCTCCGGTAGCGCCAAAGGCTTCTTCGCGCAAAGAAATCAACTCATTGACCAAGCGACGTTGTTTGCTGGTTAAACCTAAATCGTTTCGTATTTTACGAAGCTCCAGTTCCACCGCCATATCCAGTTCTGCAGTCAACTTATCTTTGGGCGTAGCTAAAAGTTTTTGCTTAGTACTGCCATCCACTACATCTTTAAGTAAGCTGGCCTCCAAAGTGGTGTTTCTCTTGGTGAGAGCATCAAGTTCAGCAGTTAAGCGTTGAAAGGTTCGAGCTTGATCTGCATCTGCCAGGTCCTTGGGCAATTTAGACAGTTCGGCACTCAGCTTAACTAGACGATCTTGATTGGTCAAAAATTCATTGTAGTTATCACGCAAAGACACAAATTGTTCACCTACTGTAGCCAAGAGTTGAGTCTCTGTTGGCTTGTCTAATGAACTAGCCAGAACATGTTTTTGATCCAAAATCTGACGGTCAAGATCAGCTACTTGGCGACGCGCCGTTGCTGCTTCAGGACTAGCCGGATCCAAACCAGCCAATTTAACTCGCAAGTTTTCAGCTTCCGTGCTGAGGCTCAGAGCTTTGTAATAGGCAGCTCGACTAGCTTTGTCACCGGCAAAAAGATCAGTAAAGCGTTGCCACATGGAAGGTGAAGCAGAATCAGTGACTTTTTTGAGAGAGGCAATTTGTGCCTCTACTGAAACCAAAGCTTTTTTGGTGATATCAGAATTAGGATCAGCTTTGAGCAAAGCTTGTCGATCCGCCTCTAGCTTGGCTAGCTTGTTGGCATTTTCTTGCATGGCAGCAATTGAAAGAAGACGCTTGCTATCTTCAGTTTCCAATTGCACTTTACCCGCTTTCAAAACCTCAGCTTCGTACTTGGCCACATCCTCAGCTTTGGGAGCATAAGCTTCCACTGTTGCCAATTTATTTAAAGCTTCTCGATAAACATCAATCGCTTCATTTTGTTTGGCCACTTGCAACATCGCTTCGTTTTGCAAGCGTAGTGACTCGACAACTGAGAGATCTTTAACGTTTGCTTCTAAATCAGCCACCAAATCATTGCGCTGTCTTTGTAGATCCGCCAATTCTTCAACTTTGAGGCTCAAGCCACCCTCTTGAACCTGACGATCAATATTTTCAATCTGGTTGCGTAAGGTGATAACCTGATCAGTGCTAGCTTCAAACAATCTGATTTGACGGTTTAGACTAATTTCCAAATCAGCATTACCAGCTTGACGAGCAGTAGCCAAACGCGTATCCAAGTCACTTAAAATTTGAGCTCTAGTAGCTGAATAATTTTCCACTGACCCTGGACTAGTGATTCTTGAGTTGGGGTTGAGAGCTAAAATGTCAGTCGATAAGTTGGCGTGCTGTGTTTCCAGTAATTTCAACTGTCTACTGACAATTGGATCAGCATTGCCCAAAGCGCGCAAAGAAAGAATTTCCACATCAACGGCATTCAGCTGAGTTTGTAAATCAGTTAATTTTGCTGTGTTTACATCACCTATATAAGCTCGGCGACTACTCGAAACCTGAGAAACATTTTGACCAACACTCAAAGCCAAGCCAATCCAAGCGTTAGTACAATCTTTTTCTGAAAAAGCATCGCCTGAACCAAAACAGGCCATCGATACTTGTTGTGCGTCAACTGCTACACCAGCCGGAATGTTTAAACGATCTAGAGCATAATCAATTTTGTTGGTGTAAGTGCTTGGCCCCAGTAAACCAAAGGCATTGCCTGCTACACCAGTTGCCGCAATCGCAGAGCTCAAACCACTCATGATGCCGCCACCAATGTTACCTTCACTAAAAGCGTTGTAAGAAGCTACACCTGAGTTAACTGCATTGTAACTATTCAAGGCTATACCACCAATTTGACCAGTCTTGGTCAAGATTTGACCAGAAGTAGCCAATAAATTGGCAGTGTTGGCGGTGGTGCCAGCGTTAGCCAAGCCAGTCAAAAAACCTCCCGTACTGGTGATGGCCGCAACAGCAGAGTTAGCCAGCATTAAGTTACCCTGCTGGTTAAGTTGAGTCACTTGTAAATCAAGACTATCTCTCAGGTCAGCAATTTCTTGTTCGCTGGCGCCATTTTCTATGTAACTTTGCACGACAGCGTTTTCTCTGGATTCAATGTCCATCCTTTGAATCTCTAAGGCTTGAGCCTTCATCCCTGCGCCCTGGTAAAGAGAAAAGGCTGAGGACGACATGCCAAGTAGCAAAGGCGTACCAACTCCACTCAAAATCATGGCTCCCACCACTACAGTGCCAGCCACTGGCGCCACTACTTTTTCCAAACGCTCATAATTCAATTCTTCTCTAGAACGTTGAACCTCTGGATCGTTGAGAAATTGTTCAAAAGTCACTTGATTGACCGGTGTCGCCCCATCAGTCTTGGTGCTTTCCAAATAATTTTGGTAAAGCTTAACCGCTGCGTCCTGAGAGTATTCAGCTCTAAATTCTGCCGTCGCTTCCTTAGCGTATTCAATTGGATCGATAATCTTCAAATCATCTTCACCTAAATACAAACTTTGGTTAATGGCCATCTCATTCATTTGAACAGCAGCTTGCATGGAACCGACGTTCACCATAAAAGCTCCAATCTGCTCTCCCAAGTTATTCAAGGTTTTTTGAGTGTAATATCCGCCCGAAGCCGCTTGATAGTTATAATCCAAAACTTTTTGTCCATTGATTTCTAGATTATTGGCTCCCAGCAAAGCCACATTAGCAATACTCGTATCAGCTGGACCAGTGTAGCCATAATATTTACTAGTCGCATAATTAGTGGCAATGTTTTGCGCTACATCCACATTGGCCCATTGAGAACTGAGTTGATTGAAAGTTAAGTTGACAGTTTGACCAACTGTTAAGCCTAACTCTTCTCTGGTAAATTCACGCTTAAAAATATTATCGTCCATCAAAGCGTTACCATAAGACAAGCCCCAAGTGTAATCATTGAGGGCTTCCCGATTGCTAGTCGCGTAAGCGAAAGTTTGTGAAGCATTAAAAACCTTAGTTGCTTCAACTGCGGCAGAATAATTGTCCATTGATTCTTGGTAGTAATTGACCTGTGGCGAATCAGCCATGTAAACATAGTTGCCACTGCCCGCATTCGACATGGCCACCGAAGCGATAAATAAATCCCAGAAACTGTCTTGTTTTTTATCTTTAGTCTTGTCCAAAATTTGATTGGAATAAGTAACGGCTAGATCAGGCACATTCACCTCTGGGTTGCTGCCATACATTTTGTCCAGCATCAAAGAAATGGTTTGAGTTGAGTTGGAAGAATTAATCGTACAATTCGTAACTTTTAACTCCTTACAAACTGAAGTGAGCGAAGCTCCGCCATCCATAGCGAAATTGTTAACCGCTTGACTAAAACGACCAGGCAAAACTAACTCAGTGTAAAGCTCATTGCCAACTGTCGAGCCATAAATACTGGATAGTAAAAGTTTAGGATCGTCTGGAATCCAAGTGCCATAGCTATGAGCTAGGTTGCTATTGGCGTAGTAATTTTTTAGGTAGCTCGCATCTTGTGTCTTGGCAAACAAACTCAAAGCAACTTGAGGGTTGTGCTTAGTGATTTCAGCTTCCAAAAAAGCTTTGAGAGCAGTGCGGTCATCGGGACCAACATTGATATTAACACTCTTGCCGGTATACAAAGTGTAAAGCTGGGATAGATCGCTCATGGTTGAGTCTTGAGGACCTTTATTGATGAAGCTCTCCACCAAGTTTTGCTCTTGCACTGCATTGTTGCGAGCGGTCACAATCGCTGTTGCATCTTGTCTGGCTTGAGTAACTGAAGTGTCAGAAAATTTGGAAAGCAAAAGTGCTAAGGCATCAGCTTCTGACAGACCCTTTAGCTGATCGGCAGTAACCACTCCTGCGTCAA
Organism: Candidatus Pacebacteria bacterium UBA6188; assembly: GCA_002422765.1. GTDB lineage: Bacteria > Patescibacteriota > Microgenomatia > UBA1400 > PJMF01 > UBA1364. The sequence goes on from DITI01000020.1 coordinate 4,630, forward strand.
TGGCTGCTTTCTTGAGTTTATCAATGCTAGCCTCACTGTCATTTAGGTAGTTTTGATATTCTTGATTGAGCTTATCAATACTTTGTTCTTGAGTGGCGATAGCCGTTGTGTATTTCTTGCGATCAGCACTAAGCTGACTTGAATCAATACCAAATGCACCCAAAATGCCGTTTAAATCACCATATTTTTGAGTTGGATCGTAGCCAAAAATGGCAATGAATTTTTCTTTGGCCAACTTGCTTAAATTAGCGTCGTTCTCAGCCGTAACCAAATCCTGATAAAGTTTGCCTACCGCAGTGCTAATCGTTAGTTGTTGAGCAGTGGACTGATTGAGTTGATCCAAAACCTGATAACGAGTAGCTAGATTAGGATCACTGATAATCTGCTTATTAAAATCAAAAACAGCCTGTTCTTCAGGAGTTAGCTTGCCTTTTTTGCTAAGCTCGGCATTTTCTGCCGCTGCTTGTTGCTGAAGTGAAGAGGCGCTAGTTAGAGCCGATAAAATTGCTTGCGCTTTGAGCAGATCGGCATTATTGGCTCCAGAACTATAGAGAGAACCAGCATTAAAACTGATACCATAAGTTTTTTTGTAAAGATCTTCTAAAGCCTTCAGGTCGCCAGTTTTTTCATAAGTTTCCACAGCCTTTTGCCAATCTACATAAGGCACTTCGATTTTCTTCAAAAAAGCATAGCAATAATCACCAGTCGCATTATTACAATTGTCGGTACGAGGTGGCATCACCAAGTAACCGTTGACGGTTGAACCGTAAGCATAACAAGTCCCATCAATTGGGAAGCCTTGACCACCACAATTGGAGCCTAAGCTCTGAGTGGTGCCAACGACTTTCTTGACTGTTTCAGCGCCGAAATTAACGCTCTCATAGGTCTTTTTATTTTCGATATATGGATAGCTGTAACGACCAGAAGCCAAAATTAGCTTACCCCCAGCCAATTCATCACCAGGCATATAACAGAAATCATTCATCCAAACACCCTTACCACCACAGCCAGATTGAGAATTGGGGCGAGTGCCGGTGTAGGAAGTGCTGACTACTCCTTTTTTATTAAGATCACTACCAGGAACGGTGGTAGGAGTCGGGGTGGGACTAGAACTGGTTTGAGCAGCTGGAGCCAAAAGATGCGGAGCCTCTGTTTCCGAAGCTTGCTGGCGATTGTCTTGATTGCTTTTGAGTAAAACAAAACCAGCTATTGTCGCTAGACACAAAAAAAGAAACAAAAAGGTGGAAAAAAGATAGCGTTTCTTTGTACGACTAAGCATGTGTTTGAGTGGGTAAAAATTGCTGTTTAGAACGCAAATTACCCTATTCTAATTTACTACAAAAAACATCTGGTAGAAAGGGACAAAAAAGAGAAAATTGAAAGGTTTTTAGCGCTGGTTTTGCGAAGCAAAAGAATTGGCCAAAAAGTAACTCCACACGCCGGCCAAAATAAAGAATAAACCGCCCAAAAGCAAAGCAATCGTCGTGCCAACCGAACCAGCATTGTATTGACCGCTGGTGGTAGCCACAATCGCTGAATTAGTGCTTAGAGTAGGAGTGGCAGTGGCCTCTGGAGTAGGAGTGTTAGTTGGGGTAGTAGTGGGCGTATAAGGGTTGCCTGAACCATAGGGAATGCTGGGCACTGCGGTCGGAGTTGGCGTAGTGGCCTGAGCCAATTGGCGAGGCGTTGCTTCCGGAGCCACCACAAAATTATAGGTTTTGGTTACTTCTTGACCAGTTACCGGATCAATGTAAGTGTAGGTTGCGGAGTGTTCTCCTGGTTCGAGATTTTGACCCAAACTAGCCACATCAAGCACCAAATTGCCATCAGCATCAGTTTGCATGGTTTCGTCAATTTGGGTGTCAGAATGAACCACCACTCTCACCATCGTATTGGCAGGCAAGGTAGCTTTGATTTGCGGTTGGGTGGTGGTAATAGTGGTGTTAGTGGCTTCAGCAGCTTCTTCCAAATCGTCCAAATTTAAAACTACTGGTTCCTCTACTACTGGTGTGTTTTGATTTTCCGTGGCCAAAAGATTGCTTTGAGCAGCTTCCGAACTTTCTTCTGCTTGCTCCTGATCTTGATCCATGTTCAACATTTCACTAGACTGAGTTGAATCACTGGCTTCTTCGCTGTCTGATCCAAGATCTGCCAGCAACTCGTCCTTATCTATGTCTGGCAAAGCATTATTTGTAACGGTAGCCGCACTACTAGCCCCTCCTTGGCTAAGGTTTAGATCTGGGACCGGCGCTGCATCTGAGATGATGCCTTGCCAACTACTGAGCAAACTAGGCTGAGTACCCTGAGCTTTAATATCGATTAAGCTATCATTTTCTAGAGGCAAATAAGCCGTTTTTTCAACATTAAAAGCATTAGATAAAGAAATTCCCCAACTACCAGAGGCTTTGACTAAACTAGAGAGTGCTCCCATGCCCTCACCATAAAGATAAACCACTGCCCCTTCTGCAGGTGATCCTGCAGCGTCTAGGACATTGCCATAAACAGTTTGGTTGTTGACAGGTGATTGGTTGGGCTTGGCTGCTGTCGCCAGAGAATAAGGTTGGCCTTCATTGTCAAAATTATTGGAACCTGTACCTAAAACATAATAATAAGTCTTGGCTGGGTCAAGACCTCTGACTGTGATGTGGTGGAGATTATAATCCTTGACTACGCCAGAAAGTTGATCGCGATCATCGCTCGCTTGTCTCGTTAAAGACTTGGGATCTTCGCCATATTTAACGAAAGCAATCGTTCTTTCGCTAGTGTAAAAAGAGATGGTAAAAGTTTTATCTGTGACATTGGTAATTCTAATATTTTGTGGAGCAGTTTCTGGGGTAGCGCGTGGGGCAAAGACCCCAGTTCCCTGACCAAAAAGCAAAACTCCGGAGATTAAGGCAACGAATAAAACCAACAAACCCAAAACGGTGGGGATTTGTTTCTTGGAGCGAGGTCGCTTGACCTTGCTCTGCAATTCCGCCTTCAATTCTGCCATTGAGGCACTCTCTTGGTTAGCTGTAGTTTGATTCTGCACAGCTGCCTTACTCAAGGTGGGAGTGTGATTGAGAGCTGAGGGAGGAGTCACTCTGGTTGGAGTGACAGCAGGATTGGCACTCGCTGGTAAAGAAGTGGTGCTTTGATTGGCTTGGCTAGTTGATTGATTAGTTTGAACCTGCATAAAAACAAACAAAAGACAGAAATGTCCTTACCTTAAATTTACATGATCTAGCTGGTCGCAACAAGTACTAGACATCAATTCTCCAAAACACCAGCTTCACTTGCTTGCTCGTCCGGCAACACAGAAGCTGAACTTGTTGTTGCCGTTGATTCCTCTGATTCCTCTAGCTCTTCGAGTGAACTTGATTCCAAATCTTCCTCTTCTGACTCCGTAATAAAATCAATGACGTTGATTTTCTCCAAACCAGCTTCCCCAACTTTTTTGTCAAAAATATAAATAGGGAAACCCTGCAATTCTCCCTGATCAAAAGCTCTTTTACGTAAAATTTCCTCAAAAACTCTCGATTCTAAGCGAGGCACAAAAGATTTGGCTAACTCTCGTAATTGGGGAGAAACGGAGCTAGTTCGAGAGGTGGTAAAAATACTCAAAAGAATCCACATCACCACCAAAACAAAAAACAAAATTCCCAACCACAAAACTCTTTTGTCGCGACGCAGCTTGGCTAATTGTTTTTGAATGTCATTACTTTTCATTTGCTTGGTGCATTTTCGTAGTAAGGCAAATTAATTCTGATGATAGCGGTCAAATTCTTCTGGTAACGACTACTGCCCAAACTAAAATTAACCTGATCCACGATCATCATTCTGCGAGAATCCATGATATCCTCGATAAACTGGCGAATTTTGAGGTAATCACCTACCACATCAACGTTAAAAGTCAGGACTGTTCTTTTGGCGGCGGCTGCGCTCGCCTCTACTAGCTCTTCGGGCACAGCAGAAATAGTTACACCCTGAATCACTAAGTCATTTTCGCTGGCCAACTTTTCCACCACTTTGAGGCTATCAACTAAAGTAGCAGTTTTAGGCATCGCCTCGTCTAATAAATAAAACTGTGAACTAAAATTCTGATACTGACTTTGAGCGGTGTTTAAACTGGCAATTTTTTGCCCCAGTTGTTCGTCCAAAGTTCTCTTGTCTTCAATTTCCTTGATCAATTCCGACATGGTTTGCAAGGTTGGCTTAATAGCAAAAATAGCAAAAAAGATCACTGCCAAAATCGAGAAAACCAACTCCATAGAAACCCGCGCTACCGGATTCTTGTAGAAATCAAACAAGGCGTATTGGATTTGTTCTTGTCTACTTTTTGGCATTTAAGTTAATCTTGGATCTCATATCAAAATTGAAGCCAGCGACTTTTTCACCTCTGGATTCAATTTTGTTGACACTGACTTCAGTAAAATAAGGACTTAGTTGTAAATTATTGACCAAAATATTGAGCGAATTTTGGGATAAGGCCGAACCGGTAAAATTAATTGAATCTGGCTTGATTAGTAAAGTTTCAAAAACCACATTTTCTGGCACATTCTCATTAAGAATGGGGAAAATATCAATCAAATTTGCATCTTGTTTGAATTGCTGATAATCCTCAATCTGTTGTTGAATAAAACGAAAATTCTTCTCCAAATCACCATAGGAAGCGATCACTCTTTCCTTTTGGTTGAGTGCTCCATTGAGGTCTGTCACCATACGATCAAGAGTGAAGCGCGAAGCAAAGCTTAAAATCACAATCAGTTCTGTAAAAATCACAATGTAGCGACCGACCGACAAAGCCCATTTCAAAAAACGACCCAGAGCCGTTTCGAAAAAGGGATCTTGAGGCACTAAATTAACAGCAATGTCCAATTTTTTACTGGCAGGCTTTTTTGACATCTTAATCCATGATAAAGGTTAAGAGAAACTTTTACAATTCATCATTGTTACTGGAACTGTCCAATAAAACTTCAGAAGAATCTTCAATGGCTTCTTGCCATTTGCCAAACTTCTTAAAGATGTTGCGAAAATAAACTAATTCTTTGACGTCAAAAAGAACAGAAAAGTAAATGTAAACCAAAGTCGCCACACTAGCTGTAGAAATAGTCAAGGCAATCAGGTCAATGGTGCGAGAAGTATCAAACACCACTTCGTCTAAAATTTTGAAGGGCAGATAAAGAAAAACCGCCATTAGAAAACTGGCGGCTAACATTTTGAGCTGAGGTAACCAAAAATCCTGAAAGCTGAAGCAAGAAATTTTTCTGTTGAGTAAAAATAAAAACAAAGCCAATTCCAAAAAAGCAGCCAAAGAGATCGCCACTCCCAAACCCAAAACACCAAAAGAAAAAACATAAACTGACAGATAAGATACGGTTAAATAAGCAGCCACCGTTAACAAAGTAATGATGAAAGGCGTCTTAGTATCCTTGAGGGCGTGAAAAGCCCGCACTAAAAGCTGGACCATGGCTTGCGCAGTAATGGAAATGGCAATAATTGCCACCACCTTGCCAGTCAGAACAGTGGTTTTCCACGGAAAATTGTAAGTACCAAAAATTAAACGCACGATGGGCACCCGCAAGATTAATAATAAAATCGAAGCTGGCATCGCAAAGAAAGCAATTTGATTAAGAGATTGTAATAGTAAGCGATTAAATTTTTCCCGATTTTGCCAAGCTGATTCTTCAGAAAGAAAAGATAAGGACGCTTGAGAAATCGGCACCCCAAAGAAGCGAATCGGCAAAGTCATTAGACGACTGGCTAACTTCACCACCACAAAGCTTAAGTCACCGATCGTAGTAGCAAAGAAGCCCATTGCCAAATTCTGAAATTCTGTCACCCCCACCGTTAGAAAACGAGGTGGCATGAGAGTAAAAAGTTTTTTGACTGAAGGAAAGCCCAAATTAAAATCGAAGTGAAAGCGGAAGCCCATTTTCCAAACTAAGGGAAATTGAATGGCCATGTGCAAAAAAGCCCCCAACAAAACTCCCAAACCAGCTGCGTAAATACCAAAATAATGAGCCAAGAAAACTGTTCCCAACATAATGCCTAAGTTATAAAAAATTGGCGCTAAAGCTGGAGCCACAAAACGCTGGTAAGCCTGAAGTACACCTGTCAAGAAATTGGAAATCGCAAAGAAGATTTGGGCAAACAACATTAGTCTCGTCAGCTTGACAGCAATTTCTACCTGCTCTGGAGTAAATTCCTTACCAGTGCGAAGCAAAGTAATCGGCTCAGCAAAAACAAAAGCCAAAAGTGAAAGAATGATGAAAATCAAAAGTACCCAATTCATCACAATTGAGGTAAAACGAAAAGCCTGAGACTCATCTTTTTTCTTGAGTTCAGTAAAAAGAGGAATAAAAGAAGCCGCTAAAGCCCCCATAATAATCAGCTGAAACAGCATGTCTGGGATCTGGAAAGCTACTTGAAAAGCCTCATATGCACGCTGAGAAGAATCGGTGCTAAAAAACTGATTGATCAGGACCCTTTCCCGCCAGAGACCAAAAATTGAAGAAAAAATATTGGCCAAAGTAATCACTAAAGCAGCGGAAAGAATCGAATTTTGCTTCTTTTCCAGCCATTTACCATTATTGTTGAAGATTTTGACCAAAGAAATCACGAGCCTATTATAGTTTGAAAATTAAGAGAAGACTATGGGCTTATTTTTACTTGCTTAATCAAAGCTACTCTAGTATAATTGTCGCCTATGCCGATACTCAAAAATGCTATCAAAGCTTTAAAAGTCAGTCAGAAAAAAACCATCGCTAACAGTCAGATTAAATCAAAAATCAAAACTGCTTTGGATGATATGAAAAAAAGCCCTTCTGCTGAAAAACTCAGCGCTGCTTTTTCCGCTCTCGATCGTGGCGTCAAAAGACACATCTTACAAAAGAACAAGGCTGCCCGCACCAAAGCCGCTCTCAGCAAACTGCTGAAGAAATAAGCTTCGTTCATGACAAACAGTGGCTCGCTAACAACATCGTTGATTAGAAATTTCTCGATCATCGCTCATATTGATCACGGCAAAACTACCTTGACCGATGCTTTTTTGCGTCTTACTGGCACTGTCAATGACCTCAAATTTCATGACCGCATGATGGACAGCAATCCTATCGAACAAGAAAAAGGTGTCACCATCAAATTGGCCCCCGTACGCATGAACTACGATTACCATGGTCAACAATACATTCTTAATTTAATTGATACTCCAGGACATGTTGATTTTGGCTATGAAGTTGATCGCTCACTTGCTGCTTGTGAAGGTGCTCTCTTACTGATTGACGCCACTCAAGGCGTGCAAGCTCAAACTCTGGCCAACTATCAAAAAGCCAAAAACCTTAATCTCAAAATTATTCCTGTCATCAATAAAATTGATTTGCCTTCCGCCAATGTGGAGCAAAGTATTTTAGAAATTATGGAATTTTTTGAATTAGATGAAGATGAGGTTTTACTAGTTTCTGCCAAAACTGGACAAGGTATTGATTTGGTTTTGCAAAGAATCATTGAAAAAATTCCCCCACCAGATCAAAAACTGACTCAAGAAGTCGCCATCCAAGATAAGCAAAAACTCAGGGCACTCATCATCACTTCCAAATTTGACAATCATCAAGGAGCGATTGCTTACGTGCGTGTAGTGAACGGTGAAATCAAAAGAAAAGATCTCTACATGAGCTTTAGCAAAAGTAAGTTCAATCCAGTTGAAATTGGTACTTTTGCCCCAGACAAAGAAAAGAGAGATGTGCTCAAAGCTGGTGAAGTAGGCTACATAGCAACTGGCTTAAAAGATATTTCTCTACTTAAAGTCGGTGACACCATCACCAACTTTGAAGAAAGAGAAACTATTAGCGTTCTACCTGGCTACAAAGAGCCAATTCCTATGGTTTTTATGGAACTTTACCCCGTCGACAGTAAAGATTTTTCCAACCTCAAAGAGGCGATGGCCAAACTAACCATGCATGACAGTGCACTACAATACCAAAGCACTCATTCCATTGCCTTAGGCAATGGTTTGCGAGTTGGTTTCTTGGGGATTTTTCACGCAGAAATTGTGAGAGAAAGATTGATGAGAGAATTTGATCTGGATCTGATCGCCACTGCTCCTTCGGTCACCTACCAAATTTTAAACACTAGTGGTGAAACTATCGAAATCCACAGTCCAGCTGAAATGCCAGATCCCAGTAGGATTAAGGCCATTTTGGAACCAATTGCTAAATTAAGCATTTTTTGTCCAGAAACTTATGTCTCAGCAGTGATGAAACTCTGCCATGAAAAAAGAGCTACCCTAGAAAACAGCATCGGTTCTGGCAACCGCACTAGACTAGAATACCTCATTCCTTTGGCCGAGCTGATTACTGATTTTCACGACAAGCTTAAATCAGTCACCTCAGGTTTTGCTTCCATGGAATATTTGCTTCATGATTTTAGAGAAGTTGATGCCGTCAAAGTTGAAATTTTGGTTAATGCTGAATCAGTTGAAGCTTTAAGCTTCATTACAGTCAAAGATAACGTTGATCTAAAGGCAAGAGCCATCGTCAAAAAACTTAAAGAAGTTATTCCCAAACAATTATTTGAAATTCCTATTCAAGCTAGTATCGGAGCCAAAATCATTGCTCGAGAAACCATTAAAGCTTGGCGTAAAGATGTGACTGCCAAACTCTATGGTGGCGATCGCACTAGAAGAATGAAGCTCCTCAACAAGCAAGCCAAAGGCAAGAAGAAAATGAAACAGATCGGCAAGGTTCAACTTAACCAAGACGCTTTTTTGGCTGTCTTAGAGAATTAAAGATTACTACTTGGTGTAAATTTGTAGTAATTAATTTTGGCTGACTTTTTGATTTCAGCAAACCACTTTTGTTGCTCAGTCACCAATTTTTCTTGTTGCAATTGAGTTCTAATGTCTTCTTTGATTTCTTCAAAAACCACATCAGCTCCCATCATGGCTTTGTTTTCATCGAAGTAAGCTTGAATTTCTTCCTCACTGACAGTTACTTTATCAGAAAGAAGCTTTTCCAAACCCTTACTCAGAGCTAACTGTTCTTTGACCTCAGCTCTTTTGAGACCTTGAGCTTCGAGCAGGTCGTCTAAATTTTGTCCTTGAGCGGCCAATTGCTCTTCGATCTTGGTGATCTCAGCTTCCATCTCTTCATCACTAACTGCTACTCCAGCTTTTTTGAGCTCTTGCTCCACCAATAACTTGAGAGTCATATTTTCCAAAACTGTAGAAGCACTTTGTTGCTCTAAGTTACGCACCAAAGCCCAACGTGTCACAGGCTGACCATTGACTGAGGCAACGATTACTTCATCTTTCAATAAATAAACCAAGGCTAAAATCAAGAGAAAAACCAAAGGTTTGAATAATTTCTTAGAATCCAGCTTGGCTGGAGCTTGAGTGGGTGAAGACATCATTGGCACAACTGGACTGGTTTTGGTCACAACTGACTTCTTGGCTACTGGCTTAACAGTAGCGACCTTGGCAGTGGCCTTTTTGGCAGAACTGGTTGACTTGGTAGTTTTTTTAGCTGGCATTTTTCCTCTCATCAGATAACAAAATAAATCTAGGTCATAACATAGCAAATTTTTGAGAGAAATCAAAGTAGGAAACAAGAAGATGATATGCTGCACATCTTTGACCGAGCTTTGCGAGGGAATGTCCGAAGTGGAGACGGAGGACGCACTTCATTTCAACGTCTGAAATATGCACAGCATCTTTCATAGCAAGGGTCTGAAATTCGCTAAAGCATCTTTCATAGCAAACGTCTGAAATATGCACAGCATCTTTCATACCTGCTACTTTTTGCAATGTAAGCATTGCAAAAAGATAGGGTCTGAAATATAATAACCATCTCTTATGAAACAAGGTATACATCCTAGCAATTGGCAACATGACTGTGCAGTCACTTGCAGTTGTGGCAACACTTTCGTCACCGGTGGTTCCAAAAAAGCCGTCCAAGTTGATATTTGCAGTGCCTGTCATCCCTTTTTCACTGGAGAAATGAGATTTGTTGATCGTCAAGGTCGCGTCGATAAATTCCAAAAGAAAATGCAAGCCGCTGCTGCCGCTAGCGCTGCTGCCACCAGTAAAGCCAAAAAAGCCGTAAAGCAAAAAGTAGAAGTCAAATCCTACAAACAAATTTTGGTCGAACAACAAGCAGAACTCAAAACTCAAAAAGTTGCTGATCAAGTTTCCGAAAACTAGTTTTTCCTATTTTCCTGACCGAGAGCCAAAGAGCTCTTGTTTTTGTATAATGTAAAATAAGATAAAAAAATATGGATCAAATTTTTAACCCCTATCAAGCCCAACTCGAAAAAATTGACGCAGAAATTAGTGCCAATCAACTTCTGCTCCAAGACGAAGAAATGAAAGAATTGGCTTTTGAAGAGTTGGCTCGTCTAGAAGAAGAAAAAAAAGCCCTCGAGCTCGCTGCTAATGAATTTATGGCCAATCAGAATCAAGAAGGTTCAGATGACGGCCAAGTCACTGAAAACGCCAATGCCATTATTGAAATTCGTGGTGGTGCCGGCGGTGATGAAGCCAAAATTTGGGCTAATGATCTTCTGCGCATGTACACTCGCTATGCCGAAAACAAAGGTCTGAAGGTTGAATTGATTGATGAATTGGTCTTTAAAGTTAAGGGTCGCATCACCCTACCCATCGTTACTATTAATGAGGAAGGCAAAATTGAAAGAAGTTCTGAAACAGAATCAATTTCAGCCTACAAGCTTTTTCGCTATGATTCTGGCGTACATCGCGTCCAAAGAGTTCCAACCACCGAAGCTGCTGGTCGCATTCACACTTCTACTGCCTCAGTGGCGGTTTTACCAGAAATTATGACTGGTGTGGTAGAAATTAAAGAAGAAGACTTGGAGTGGTCTTTTATGCGCGCCGGTGGAGCTGGCGGTCAATCAGTAAACAAGACTAGCTCAGCAGTGCGCCTAGTACATAAGCCTAGTGGTATTGTAGTAAATTCTCGTACAGAGAGAAAACAAGCCCAAAATCGCCAAATTGCTCTAGAATTGCTCAGAGCCCAACTTTGGCAAATTGAAGAAGATAAGAAACAAGCTGCTGTGGGAGATGCTCGCAGCAACATTGGTCGCAATATGAGAGCCGAAAAAATTAAAACCTACAACTATCCACAAAGTCGCGTGACCGATCATCGCATTCATCAATCTTGGCACAATTTGTTTGAAATTTTGGAAGGAGATTTGGATGAGCTATTGGCTGCCACTAAATTACTAATCGAAGCTGCCATTTCCCAAGAAAAAACAGAATAAATTAAAATTCTTGAGCTGCTTTAAGTAAAACCTCATCCTCTGGAGTTTCGTAGTTTTGCGCTACCTCTACATCCACTGGCAAGCCATCCTCATGAATCCAGTTGCCACTTGGAGTTAACCAGCGCCCAACAGTGATGTGTAAACCACTGCCATCACGCAATTCGCGACGATCTTGAACAGTGCCTTTGCCAAAAGTTTGTTCGCCGATTAGTTTAATCTTCATGTCATCTCTGAGTGCGCCGGCTACAATTTCTGAAGCTGAAGCACTTCCCTTATTGACTAGGACTACGGTTGGAATACCAAGCAAACGGGCTTTGCCAGTAGTGCTATAGTCTTTGGTGCTATATTTGGATTTCTGACTAACAACTACCCCACTTTTGACAAAGTCACTAGCGACATCAATTGAGACATCAAAGAACCCACCGGGGTTATTGCGCAAATCAAGAATTAGACCAGTGATTTGTCCTTTTTGAGCTAAAATCTCTGTCACGGCCTTGTTCCATTCACTCAGAGTTCTCTCGCCAAATTTGGCTAATTTCAAATGAGCAAAGCGCTTGCCATTAATTTCTGGAAAATCCAAAACCACACTCTCCACAATAATTTCATCACGTACAACGGTAATCTCTTTGGTCGCTGTTTCACCTTTACGATAAACGGTTAAAGTCACTGGGGTGTTCTTGGGACCACGAATGTTTTTGACAGCTTGGTCTAGGGTCCATTTGGTCGTATCTTCATCTACGCCTTTTTGTTCATCTTTGACATGAACAATCACATCGCCAGCTAGCAAACCAGCTTTCTCTCCCGGACCATTAGAAAGAGGAGCTAGAATTCCCACATTACCATCAATATAGGTCAGCTCTATACCTACCCCATAGAAACTACCAGCCAAGTCTTCTTCTGCCTTGGTGTTTTCTTCTTTGGGCAAATAAGTGGTGTAAGGATCACCCAGGCCCCAAACCATCCCAGAAATCGCTCCCTCCATCATTTTGGCGCGGTCAATTTCACTAGATTCTAGATAGTCTCTCTCTAAAAGTCGCCAGACTTCCCAAAAAGTATCCATTGTCACTGGCGCATCCTGAGAACTACTGATTAACTGGGAAAGATTATTGTTGCTGGTTTTGCGTTCCAACTCATCAAAAAAAGGAATTTGATAGCCAAATAGAGAGCCTTCATTTTTATAACGAAAACCCATCATCATTCCCAAGGCAATGAGTAAGACTACAACCACTAAGTTGCGTAAAAATAGAAAAATCCAACTAGGTTTTCTTTTCAACATGAAAGACAATTGTAAAGTCTTAAACAGTTTGAGTAAATGGCAAAAGAGCTAAATGTCTAGCTCTCTTGACTTCACGAGCCAATTTCTTTTGGAGTTTGGCGGAAAGACCAGTCTTAGCTCGAGGCAAAATAGCCCCTTGAGCAGTGACAAATCTTCTGAGTTCTTCGGCTTTTTTATAGCTAAAGTTGTGAGTCTTCATTTTTCTTCCTTAATACTTTCTATATTTTAATTGACTAAAATGGGATGTCATCTGAAACATCTTCGACCTGAGCAGATTCAGCTGGCAAACTTTCTTCTACATTCTTATCGCTAGATGAAGAAGAGTTATCGGCTGAAGATTCTGACATGTCTTCTTCACCAAACTTACCACCTCTACTACTTAGCAACATCATGTTGTCGATCACAATTTCAGTGACTTTTCTAACTTCTCCACTCTCGGTTTTCCAGTCTCTAGTCTGAATGCGACCTTCAACAAAAACCTTATCACCTTTGTGCAGTAATTGACCGCAAATCTCGGCTAGCTTGGACCAAGCCACAACATTGTGAAAATCCACGCGCTCTTGCTTATCACCGCCATCAGCAGGAGTCCAAGAACGGTTGGTAGCCAAACCAAAAGAAGCTACTGCAGTGCTATTTGGAGTGTAGCGCACATTAGGATCTCTGGTGAGATTACCAATCAACATGACTTTGTTTAAAGAACGAACTGACATTTGCACCTTTCTCTCATTAGAGTTGTTTTGTATTGATCTTTGTTCATTATGCAACAGCAAGGTTACAAGAAGTGTAACCAACCACCTTTTACTTAAAATAAAGAAACGACAAACAACATAAATTATTCTGTAACAGCAGCTTCTACTTCATCAGCGATCACCAACAAATGGCGAATAATTTCACGGTGAAGAGTCAATTCTTGATCAAATTTTTGAACTTTCAAAACTGGAAAGTTCAAAACCATGTGCATGTAAACAGCTTCTTCGTAGGTTTTGCCTGCAGAAGAAATGTTGTAGGCCAAATGTTTGCGACCCCAATCGTCTTCTTTAACGACAGTGCCTTTGTTTTTGGCTACAAGGTCAATAATTTCTTTTTTGAGTCTGGAAACGTCGGCGTCTAAGAGATCGCCAGGAACCAAATAAGTTAATTCGTAATCTTTAGTGATGATTTCTTTAGCTAATTTCATATTTTTTCTAAGATTCGCAAACCTTGACCCCGTCAAGACTTCTGGATAATAATCTAGCGAATTTTAATTCAAAGTGAATTATACAAATAAAAGGCAAATCTGTCTACTTGCCAATCATAAACTCGACAATGTCACCATCACGCATCAAATAGTCACGACCTTCTTGGCGCACTTTGCCAACTTCTTTACAAGCCACCCAACCACCCAAGCTAACAAAATCTTGAAAACTGACAACTTTGGCGCTAATGAATTTTTTACTAAAATCAGTGTGAATCACTCCAGCTGCTTCCTGAGCAGTAGCTCCGCGCCTGATTGTCCAAGCTTTAACTTCAATCTCTCCAGCAGTCAAAAAACTCTGTAAACCTAGGGTGTCGTAGGCTACTTTGGCTAAGCGAGATAGGCCACTTTCCTTGATCCCCAAATCACTCATGTATAGCTCCTGGTCTTCTGCTGCTAAAGTGGCCAATTCACCCTCAATTTTGGCAGAAATTAACACGATTTGAGTGACTGGCACCTGCAATTGCTTGGCAAAAGAAGCGCTAATTTCCTCGGTTTTGGTCAAATCTTGCTCGTCTACGTTGATGGCAAAAATTTCTTTTTTGGCTGACAAAAGACAAAGTTCTTTGGCTACCAAGTGCTCAATTTCGGTCTGACAATGTAGGTTTTGACCAGCTTCAATTTGAGCGAGAAAATGCTGAATAGTGGCCCATCTGGCATGCTCATCCTTGCTCACCACACCCTTAGGAGCATTTTGTTTTTGGAGAGTTTCCAAATCAGCCAATTGTAATTCTGTGCGAATGATTGCTAAATCTTGAATTGGATCAACACTGCCTTCACGCAAAACCTGTGGATCACTAAAATGACGTAAAACATGACAAATCGCATCGGTTTGGCGAATATTAGCCAAAAATTGATTGCCCAAGCCTTCTCCTTTTGAAGCTCCTGCCACTAAACCAGCAATGTCAACAAATTCCACTAAAGCATATTTGAGTGGGGGTAAAACTTTAAGTTTTTCGCTCTCTTTGGTGGCGTCAGCCAGAACAGCCAAGCGCTCGTCCGGCACCTCCACTACCCCAATATTTGGCTCGATGGTGGCAAAAGGATAATTAGCCGCCAAAGCAACTTGTTTTTTGAGTAAAGCATTAAAGAGAGTTGACTTGCCGACATTAGGCAAGCCGACAATCCCAATTTGAAGAGATGACATGAGGAGATTTTACCATGTCTTAGCTTAATGCGAGATAGCGAGCGAAGTCCTGTACAAAACCTTGCTTGTTTTTCCGTAGTTCAGCTAATAACTCTTCCTTGGTAAGCCAGCGATAAGCAGCAATCTCAACAGGGTTGATGATAGGAGTGATAGCAGCCTTTTTAACCTGAGTAAAAAACATTTGGACAAAAAAAGATCGATCCTTATTGGCGGTGCCATCTACAAATAAAGTTTCTTGACGGGCATTAGCTAAGGGTATAACGAGCTGGAGCTTGTGCATAAGTGCATATTCCAAGGCTACTTGAGCTTGAGAGTATTCTTCATTGAGAGTTTGAGCACACGCAGGGCCCCACATGCCTGGGTCTCTTAGCTTGGTAACAGCGCGCTGTACGATCAAAACCTCGCCCAGTTCATTTTCCAGCCACAATCCAGCAATGCGAACAATGTCACCTAACTGCACTGCCGTACGCTGCTTGTAAGCAATAATTTCATTAGCTCGATTGACGACAATAGTTTTTGCCACCGGTTTGATCTGCAACATCGGCTTTAACACTTGCAACAAGCATTGAAAAATCTTTTGGTGACCATTTGCATTAGGGTGCAATCCATCATCAAAATCATCATCATTGAGTTCAGTTGCCACGTTAACAAAATGCACGCCCGCTGAGAGTGCCACTTGGCTAATCACTTGATTGTACTTGGCAGTTTGAGCTTTACTGTAAGATTTGCCTGTAGTGCTACGAGGCAGTGGCATAGTGAGACGATCATCTCCCTTAGCAATACCTACTATTATCAAGTCGTTGGTAAACTGGCGTGACTGCTCTATGAGTTGTTTTAGGTTGGCTGCAAAATTATCTAGAGACGTAGCAGAGTTATCTTCACTCTGACGAAACACTGAGTCATTGATACCAATCGCTAAGATGATCAATTCTGGTTGGCGAGCTGTTGCTTCTACCACAAACCGCTTTAATAATCCCGTGCTGGTGTCGCCATCAATGCCTAAATCATAGAGAGCGTAATAATCCTCAGCGTTGTGCTCCAAGTAGTTTCTCAGCAAATTTGACCAAGCTACCCGAGCCGGCAAGCGAGCTCCCCAAGTCACACTGTCACCAAAAATACAAATGTTCATAGATTACAACTATTTATAGTTAATTATAGCGCCACCAGAATCACTCCAGCAGTACACAGTAAAGCCGCGAAGAGTTTGCGCCAGAGATGATTGCGTTCTTTGAGTAAAACAGCAGCCAAAAGCACAGTCAAAATAATGTTGGTGCGCGCCACCAGGCTCACTTGTGAGAGCATAGCGCCTAAACCTATAGCTCCATAAAAACTCACCACCCCCACTGAATAAAGTAAGCCATAAAAAATTAAATTTTTATTAATTCCTTTAATCGCCTTTGGTAGAGCCATAGCCGAACGAGGATAAATAAAAAGTAAAGCTATGCCAGGAAATAAACACATAATCGCAGCAAAAGAAATTGCATCATAGCTACGAATAATTAAAACATCGCTAATGGTAGCGAAAGAAAATAAGCTCGTGGCAATAAGAGCATAAAGCGCCCCTTGGCTAAAATTAATTTTTCTACCCTGATAAGCTGTTAAGACGATGGCCGACAAAATTAAAGCTGCTCCAAAATACTGTACTAAACCCAAGCGATCGCCCAAAAAAATATAGGCACAAATCATCGTCACTAAAGCTCCGGCTCCGCCAAGAACTGTCATCTCTGAAGCTTCAATCAGCTTAATAGAACGGAAAAACAAGACTGAACCAAGACCATAAAGAAGCGTGCTAAAAAGAAAAAATGGCCATAATTCAACCAGTGGCGGCCAGACAAAACCTTGGCTTATGGCAAAAGGAAAAACTAAAGCTCCTAAAATAAATTGAAAAATGATGGTCGCTGTCACCGGATCACTGCCCTCTTCTTTCATCGCCAAACGTTGAAATAAACTAGCGCAAGAGATAGCAAGGACATTAATTAAGGTGATGACAAGCCAAGACATGAGCTAGATTTTAACATGAAGTGTCTGAGGAAAAGAGGAGGAAAA
>DITI01000064.1:0-11013 GCA_002422765.1 Candidatus Pacebacteria bacterium UBA6188
ATCGAACACAATGCCAATTATTCTTTTTACAAAAATCCCCTTTACTTTGATCCCGAAAATGTTCTCAAGCTCGCTTTGGAGGCCCAGTGCAATGGTGTTGCCTCGACTCTGGGTGCGCTAGGCCTATTTAGTAAAAAATACGCCGACAAAATTCCCTTTATTGTTAAAATTAACCACAATGAACTCTTAACTTACCCAAACAAATGGGATCAAGTGCTTTTTGCCAATGTTAGACAAGCCTATGAAATGGGAGCTGTCGCCATTGGAGCCACCATTTATTTTGGCTCTTCTTCCTCCAATCGCCAAATCGTGGAAATTGCCCAAGCTTTCTACCAAGCCCACCAACTTGGTTTGGCCACTATTTTATGGTGCTATCCACGCAATCCTGCTTGGCAAGAAAAAGATGTCAATTATGAGAGTGCGGCTGATGTTACTTCCTATGCTAACCGACTAGGCGTCACTATTGAGGCAGACATTATCAAACAAAAATTACCAGAAAACGATGGTGCTTTCCGCAAATTTAAATTTGGCAAAGAAAATAAAGAAATGTACGAGAGTCTCAGCACTGAAAATCCCATCGATTTGGTGCGCTTGCAAGTAATCAACTGCTACGCTGGTAAAATTAGCCTTATTAACTCTGGAGGTGAAAGTAATTCTCAGGGTGGCTATCAACAAGATTTGCAGGAAGCAATCCGTACAGCAGTCATCAATAAAAGAGGTGGTGGCGCTGGTTTAATCATGGGCCGTAAAGCTTTCAAAAGACCAATGGATGAAGGAGTTAAGATCATTCAAAGTGTGCAAGATGTTTATCTTGAAGAACATATTGGCTTAGCTTAAATAAAGCTTGACGACGATGAGAGATGCTATTTTTAAATTCTGTTCCCAATTCAGAAAAAGTTTTGTCAAAACCATCGGGAATAAAGATTGGGTCGTAACCAAAACCTTCAATTTTATCACCTTTAAGTTCTTTGGCTAACTCTCCCTGAATTTCTCCTTTAAAAAATTTGGCTAAATTTGTTTGCGGATCAAAAAAACAAACCACTCCATAAAATCTAGCGCGACGACTCGCCTTGTCACGCAACAAATCAAGCAAAGCTAAATTGCGCTCTGTAGGACTACCCTTAAACCAACGGTTGGAGTTAACAGATGGAAATCCTCCAAGAGCCTCCACCTCCAAACCAGAATCATCAGCGATCGTTGCCAAGCCTGTCAACTCCGCATAAGCCTTAGCTTTTAAAAGAGCATTTTCCTCAAAAGTTGCGCCGTTCTCTAAGACATCAAAGTCAAGGGGAATAGTTATTTTTAATCTTTCCAAGGCTTCTATGTCCAAAACACTAAATAACTCTAAACTAGAGTCTTTGAGAATTGCCTTAATTTCTCTAATTTTACCCAAGTTAGAACTGGCAATAAAAATCTGCATGAAAAATTGGCTTATTTACCCAAAAGCGAACCGAGTCCACCAGTCATACTTTGCAATTTCTTAGCGGCTACTTCTTGAGATTTTTTGATAGCTTCGTTGAGAGCCTTAACTAATTCTTCACTATGAATTCCTTGCACAGAAATATCTTTGACTTCTTGACCGCCAGTGATCTTCACAATGATGTCACCGCGTTCCACAATAATTTCTTCTGCCGCCAAATCTTGCTGCATCTGCTTAGCTTGCTTGCGTAATTTATTAAGATCGCCCAACTGATTCATGAAACCTGCCATATTTTTTCTCCTTCTATAACTTTATAAAGGTAGCCTCAATTATAACAAAGAATCCTTAGCCGCAAGCATCAACTCTGACTCACTCGCCTGATCATCGTTTAGGGTGACTTGAGCAAGACTGACTTCGTCTTGAAGAATAAAATCGAATTGTAAATCTAAGTCAAACAATTCTTTGGCAGTTTTAATGAGTAAATCTTTGTTTTTATTTTGCTCTAATTGTTCTTTATGAAAAGAATAATAAACAAAAACCTTAGCAATACCCTCACTTAAGCTCTCCAATTTACAAGATTTAAGTAAAGTCACTAGAGAAAAATTTTCACCAGTAAATTTTTTAATTAAGTTCTGCCAAAAATCTTTCAAGTCTGGTGCGGCTTGGTTAATTTTTTTTTTACTCAAATTTTCTACTGTCGAAACCTTTGGTTTTTCTGCGACTTGAGCTTTAGTTTCTTTTTTATCTTGAGGCGGATTTTTTTTAGAACGCTCAATAATTTCCAAAAATTTTAATTCTAAAACTAAAAAAGGAACAGGAGTTTCTTGATTCAAATCAACAGTTAAAATTTCTTTGAGAAAAAATTGGTCAATTTTGACATTGTAGGTGGATTCGCCAAGCAACACTCCTAAATTGATCAATAAGTCTCGATGTAAAAAAGCAAAAAGATCCTTGTAAAAATCTTTTTGGTTGTAATTATTTTCCCTCAATTCTTGGAAAACTTTAACTAATGCTTGTTCATCTTTATTAATGACAAAATCAATCAACTTTTGGATGTAAACATGACTGTCACTAGCCAATAAATCTTTAATTAATTCCAGATCCAATTGACCGTCTCTGCAAGCCATTTCTAATATTTTCACTCCATCTCGGAAACTGCCATCGGCACGCAAAACTATTTTTTCCAAATCATCATCGCTAAAAGCAATTTTTTCTGCCAACAAAACTCGCTCCAAGGCTTGTTTTAGTTCAGCATTGTTTGCTCGCCTAAAATTAATCACGCTACAACGAGAAACGATGGTGGCTGGAATCTTGTGCAGCTCAGTGGTGGCTAAAATAAAAACCACGTGAGTTGGTGGTTCTTCCAAGATTTTTAACAAAGCATTAAAAGCTTCATTAGTCAGCATGTGCACTTCATCTAGAATATAAACAGTCATTTTGCCATCACTAGGAGGCAAATTGATTCTTTCTTTGAGTAGACGAATATCATCAATACGACGATTGGAGGCAGCGTCTAATTCCTGCACTACAAAAGAATGACCCTCATAAACTCTCTTGGAAAAATCACTATCTTGATCCGGCTCTACAAAAGATAAATTTTTGGGAGCAGTTTTCTTAAAAAAAAGATGATCTACCAACTCAGCATTAGCTGGATCATTTAACATAGCACCCAAAATACGAGAAGCAGAAGTTTTACCAGTCCCTTTGGGTCCGGCAAAAAGTAGAGATTGAGGAATTTTGCCAAGCTTCATCATTTGCTGGAGAGATTCTCTCACCGAACTAATGTTGAGATCGACAATTTTCTTGGGGCGATAAAGACGGTACCAAGCCATAGCTAGATTCTATCATTTTATCAGAGACTTGTAGCGACTAGTGATCGTCATGATGATAACCAAGTAAATGTAGGAGGGCGTGTTCTAAATAAAAACAAATTTGTTGATCAACCATCTTACCAAATCTTTTGGCTGTCTTAACTGCTTCTGGAAAACTAATCACCACATCCCCCAAGTGAATTGGTTCCCCTGCTGGGAGAGGAACGTCTTGTAGTTGTCCTCTATCATGCTGAGGAAAAGAAAGCACGTCAGTCGGACCCTGATGTTTTAAGTATTTTTCATTGAGAGTAGTGATTTTCCTTGCTCCCACAATGGAAACATCAACTTGAGCATGACTAATTGCGTGTTCACCCAATACCCTCGCAACAGTTTGCTTGATTTTTTGACGATCAACAGGATACCTTGAGCCAACAAATAAATTAGTTTTGATCATATGATTGCTTGAGGATCTGCTGCTCGGGCCAAAGCAGAACTAAGATCTAAAGAAATTGGTCCCAAGGGAATTAAATCTTCTTCGTCATCAACAAATAAGAGCATAACTTTACCTTTGCTATTTGGTGACCAAATTTTGCCTTCACGAATTACTTCAGGTGAACCACCGAATTGTTTCTTGACCCACATGCTGGGACCAGCATCAGCCACCACTCCAACCACTGCGATTTGTTCAGCTGGATTGATCACAATCATTTTGCGATATTTATACCAAGGTTTGAGCTCTGGATGTTTGGTGTTCCAATCTGGCAGATACATGAGCTGGGCAGCAAAATAATATTTTTCTCTTAAAATTGATTGCTTGGTTAACTCACCATTCTCGGTGAACCAACCGAAAGCTCCTCTAGCTGGGGCTATGCCGGCTTCCTGATAGGCATCGTGAGCACTAAGTTCATCACCAGGAAATCTTAGCAAATGTTGTTCTGCACCCATAATTCCGATGCTATGATTCAATCTCTTGCCATCTAGCTCCGCTCTAACTTTAAAACCTAAGATTTCTGAAAGTTGTTGCTCTAAGTACAGCTCAGTTTCTCTTTCTAAGTGACCAGCTGGAGAATTAACGTAAGAGCTCAGCTTAGCAATAATTTCTTGGTGTTCTTGCTCTGAAATTTCTAAGGCAACTTTTTTAGATTTTTCATCTAAAACTTGATTGTTTTGTTTTGAATAAGGCAAAGGATTGGTCATGGCCACCTGACCAGCCATCGCCAAGGAAGCTAGAAGTTGTTGTGATTTGTCTCGGGCAGTCATATTAATCAAGTTTAATTTTAGCTAAAGCTTCATCTAAACGGCTAAGCAATAAATCTCGACCTAAAACCTCCATGGTTTCAAACAAAGGCGGAGTAGCTTTCTCACCAGTAGTAGCAATGCGTAGCATCATAAAAAATTGACCTTTGTGCCAATCATTTTTCTCTTGCAATTTTCTGATGCCTGTTTCTAAACTTTCAACCGACCATTCTTTAGATGACTCAATCAAAGCAACAACTTGCTCTAATTGCTCAGTCACTCCTTCAACGCTGCTTTTCTTAAGTAATAAATTTGCCTCATAACTGATGGGCGCATAAAAGAACTTTGTCAGCTCAGTAAAATCACCCAAAGTTACCAAGCGCTCTTGGATGAGAGGTAAAACCTGTGACAATTTTTCTTTTGGAAAATCAGCGGGCACAAAAGGCATAATTTTTTCTTGCAATTGCTCTGGACTTAACTTGCGAATGTAAACACCATTGAGCCAATTCAGTTTTTGCAAATCAAAAGCCACACTATTACTACTCAAATCACTTGGCTCAAACTCACGGATGTACTCATCTAAACTAATGACCTCTTCTTGGTCTTTTTTAGCCCAACCCAAGATCATAAAGAAATTCAGCATTGCTTCCGGCAAATAACCTCGGTCTAGGAAGGAGGCTGCCGAAACCACACCTTTTCTTTTACTCATTTTGCCTTTGCCATCTGGGTTAAGAAAGACAGGAATATGAGCAAAAACAGGTACATCCCAGCCAAAAGCTTTGTAAAGTAAAACATGTTTGGGAGTGGAACTAATCCATTCCTCACCACGCATGATATGGGTAATTTTCATCAGGCGGTCATCAATCACTACAGCCAAATGATAAGTAGGATAGCCATCAGATTTTAAAAGAACTTGATCATCAATTAAATCAGAATGAAAAGTAATTTCTCCACGCAAAAGATCAGTAAAAGTAATTTCCTCGCCCTCTGGAACTTTTAGGCGAATGACATAACTCTCACCTTTCTCTACTCTCTGTTTGGCTTCTGCCAAATCAAGGTGGCGACAATGGCGGTCATAATGAGGCGGTTGTTTACTAGCCATTTGTTGCTCTTTGACTTGAGCAAGACGTTCTTTAGAACAAAAACAATAGTAAGCTTCACCTTTTTCAATTAGGCTTTGTACTTCTTTTTGGTAGATCTCTAAACGATCAGATTGAATATATGGGCCATAAGGACCGCCCTTGCCAGGACCCTCGTCCCAATCCAAACCATAACGACGAATAATCTCTTGAATCGCTGTGACTCCTCCGGCTACTTCTCTTTCCTTGTCGGTATCTTCAATGCGTAAAATAAACTGACCGCCATATTTTTTGGCAAAGGCATAATTTTTGAGTAGGGTAGCCATACTACCAACGTGGATTTCTCCGGTTGGACTGGGGGCCATTCTGGTGCGAATTGGATTTATCATGATCGGTATATTCTATCATCCCTCTTTAAACTAAGATTTAATTTCTGCTTAAATAGTTGGCACTTACTGCTGGAACAAAAGCCATGAAATCATTGTCTCCCTTGAAGACGTAAATTGGCTGCAAATAGGTTTGTTCTTCAAAACTATCATAATAAGCCAGCTCTACCTCTCTAATTACTGCCTCCTTTAGACCCTTACCATTAAGCACGTAGGCGTCCCCCGCTTGCACTAAATTCCAAGCTGACTTGGCAGTGCGCAGAGGATAAGTCTCAAAGTTGAGATAATCAACCTGACGGTAGTGATAACTCATTTCTACAATCGAATTATTGGCAGAAAAAGCAGAAGTGAGTTTGGCAGAAATAATGCCCTTTTGACCATCGCTAGTGTAAACCTTATAGAGTTTGTCTATAGGATTGCGATTGAGATCGATTTGCAAAAAATCAGCTTCAGATAGGGAAAAAGCTGGCTTTAGTTCTCCACCAATCGACTTCAAAAAGGTCACTTGTCCAGACGAAGTAGCTAAATCGCTTCCCAAAAGACTAGAGGACTTAACAAAATTTTTGACTCTATCCACTGCTTCAAACTCTTCAGGCAAACGACCAGTGCTAGCCAATAAATCTGGTCGAGCAAGAAAATTACTTTCTAGATTAAAAGTGTAATCGACTGAGCTGATCTCAAGACTCATGTCTAAAGGAGTATTCTTGGTAAAACGATAGGTTTTATCATCAATTACTTCTGGAGAAAAAATAAAACCGTAACTGGCAGCAACTTTTTTGACCTGCTCATCTGCCAATAAATTGGCTGAAGATTTAGTAATAAGAAAAACCTTGGCTCGATCTGAAATTTCCCTGATACCATAGACCACTTCTAAGTTATAAGACTGAGGCTTGTCGTCTTCATCCTGCAAAGGAAATCTTAGATTGGGCAAAACCCCAAAACCAACAGTTGGAGGTGGAGGTGGCTCTGGATGAGTGGCCTTCCAATAAGCCACGAAAGCATTCCACAACACTCTACCCACCATCATAAAAACCAGAAAGGCCAAGCTATATTTGACAAACATTCTGCCAAAATAGTTCACATTAGTGAGATTGGGACCAGCGCTATTACTTGAGCTTGGCATATTTTATCTACTAGTCTATCAGTTTTCCTAGAGTTTTTTCCACTCGTAATTATTTAAAATCCACGCAATAAGACGACTAGTGTCTTGGTAGCGATCCTGACTATTCATTAAAGTAATTAAAATTTGGTGTCCATCACGTTCAATTAAAGTTACTAAAACCTCACCAGCTAATTCAGTGGTGCCAGTTTTAACTCCAGCTACACCCTGAATTTTACCAAGCAGTTGATTGCTGTTATAGAGATCATAAGACCAAGCTTGGATTGGACTTTCGATTTTTTTGTAAGGAGTGGCCACTAAATTTCTTAAGTAATTGTTTTGCAATAAGGTAGCTGCGATTACTGTTAAATCTCGAGCACTGCTTGACTGCCCTACCTCATCCAAACCAGCTGGGTTTGCAAAATGAGTGCTTAATAAACCCAAGCTCTCAGCTTTAGAATTCATGTTTTCTACAAAACCAGCTAAACCTAAAGGATGATGGTTAGCCAAAACATAAGCGCTATCATTGGCTGAAGCAATCATTAAAGCCGCTAGCAAATCTTCAGTTTTCAATAATTGACCAGAACGAAGAGGAAGCTTATTGCCAGCGGTCGCGGCTTCACTGGTCACCAACAGCTCCTGTTCAAGACTGAAGGTCTCCATTGCCACTAAAGCGGTCATCATTTTACTCGTCGAAGCTGGATAGAGTTCGCTAAAAGCATTTTTCTCATAAAGCACTGTTAAGGAAGATAAATCTAAAGCATAGACTGCCCCAGCGCTTAGTTCTAATTGCTCGTTAAGCAAAGATTCATTCTTTAAAACTGGAACTTCATCTAAAGTGAAAAGTTCCACCGTAAATTGTTCCTTAGTTTTTTGTGGATAAAAAAAATAAAGATAAACTGAAAGTAAAATGGAGAAAAGCAACAACAAGATCAAAATTAAGTTGATTTTTTTCACTTGTTCATTGTAGCAAAAATACCTTAAGCCAGTTGCATGATTTTAGCAGTTTGACCACAAACGACCACTAAATCTTCCTTTTGGAAAATTAAGTCCGCACTGGGCTTAGTGATAATTTCTTTACCTCTTTTAACCGCCACCAACATTAGGTCATGTTTTTTGAAAACTAGGACTTCAGTGACCTTTTTACCAAGCCAGTCCTCCAACACCACCAATTCTACAAAACGAAAATCTGGAGTAAGCTCTAGAGAATCAATCACTTTATTGGAATACAAACTAAGAGCCACTTTCTGTCCCATTTCTCGCTCAACTGTCACTACCCAATCAGCCCCAATTTTTTGCAAAATTTTCTCATGCAAGTCATCAGCTGCCTTAGAAACTACGTATTTAGCTCCCAATTCTTTTACCAAAGTGGTAATTAAAACACTAGATTCAATATCATGACCAATGGCCACCACTACCGCATCAAAATCAGCCAAGCCCAAGGATTCTAAAAAGTCTTCGTCATGAATATTACCAGCCATGGCTTCAGTCACGAATTCACTGATTTTATTAACTTTTTCCAAATCTTCATCAACTGCCACTACTTCACAGCCCATTTTCATCATGTTTTTGGCAAAACTCGAGCCAAAACGACCCAAGCCAATCACTAGAAAAGATTTCTTTTTTAAACTTTTTTTTACAAACATATGTCTGCTTTCGGATACTTTTTAATAACATTGTGTCTTTTAGCATAAAAAATTAAACCATAAAGCAATACGTAGAGACCAACTCTACCCATAAACATTAAAAGGATTAAAGCCAGTTTGCTTAAAACCGACAAATTGCCAGTTAAACCAAGGGACAGACCTACAGTGCCCATAGCTGAAACAGATTCAAATAAGGCTGATAAAAAAGGAGGATTATCAAAAACTTCTAAAGCTATAAGAGAGAAAACAATTAGTAGGGCACTAATTACTGCCAAGCTCAAACCCCTAAAAGCAGTTTTAAGACTAATCTTCTTCTTCATAACTTGTAAAGACAAATCTCCCCTAATCGTGCCCCATAGCATTAAAGCTAGAACTAAAGCCACCGTCACCTTAATACCTCCAGCTGTGGAGGCCGGCGAGCCTCCCACAAACATCAAGCTCATTAAAACGACTAGCGAAGGTTTGCTCATCGTGGAAAGATCATAAACACTAAAGCCAGCTGTTCTAGCACTCACGCTGTGAAAAATTGATTCACGCAGGTGCTGTGCTTGTCCAACCAGTGGCAAACGATTTTCTCTTTCCAAAAAACAAAAGGCTAAGGTTCCCAAGACAATTAAAGCAATATTCATTAACAAAACAATGCGACTGTGGAAAGATATCTGATGAGCTGATCTTTTCTTAATTTTTTCTAAGACATCCAACCAAACTGGAAAACCCAAGCCACCTAAAACAATTAATAACATCACTATCTCAAGGGCAAAACCAATCTCCAAAAGTGTCTGAGCGCTAGTTCCCAAAGCAAATACGTCAAAACCAGCATTAGCAAAAGCTGATACAGCATGAAAAACTCCATGCCAAAGCGCCTGAGTTAAATCAAAACCATGAAATAAAAAATTAAAAGTTAAGAGCAGGGCTCCAAATAATTCAATTAAAAAAACATAGCGCACCACCAGCTTCAAGACCTTGATCGCTTCACCTTTATTACCAAAGCCTAAATTATCACCAATCAACATTCGGTCAGCATAGTAAAAGCGCTGTCCAAGTAAATAAGCTATATATCCGCCAATTGTCACCACTCCTAAGGCTCCAGTTTGAATTAAAAGTAAAATTATAAGCTGACCCCAAAATGACCAATGAGTTCCAGTTTCTAATACAGCCAGTCCAGTCACAAAAAGTGCTGAAGCCGAAGTGAAAAGCGCATCAATAAAGTCAGTTTTCAAACCAGAACTACTGGCCCAATTTTGACCAAGTAAAATAGCTCCCAAAAACATCACTCCCAAAAAGGCAATGACTACTAATAAAAAAGGATTAACCCTCCTGCCTTGAGCCATATAAATAAATTAAGAAATCTTAATTCCCAACTCCTTCAATTGTTCGATGCTTACCTCGCTGGGCGCATCCATAATTGCAGTGTGACCGGTTGAGTTCATGGGGAAAGCAATAGTTTCCTTGAGCGAAGTTTCACCTGCCAAAAGCATCACTAAACGATCCAAACCTAGAGCAATTCCTCCATGAGGAGGCGTGCCCAACTTAAAGGCTTCAAGCATGTGACCAATACTAGCTTCTATTTCGCTGTCGCTGTAGCCCATGATCTTAAAAGTTTGCTGGAGAACTTCTGGTTCGTGAGCCCGAATACTGCCACCACCAGCTTCATAACCATTACAAACCAAATCATATTGAGCAGTAATAATTTTTTCGATATTTTCTCCAGCCATATGATCGACTAAGGACTCATCTATTGGTCTGGAAAAAGGATTGTGAGTGAAAGTCCAGCCACTTTTACCATCGCGCACTTCAGCCACGTCTTTTTTATCTACTTTTTTGAAAAAAGGAAAACGCACTACCCAAGCAAAAGCCAAAACGCCAACCTCTTTCTCTTCTTCGCTGCGCAAATCAAATTTATCGGCTCCATATTTAGCAATCGCCTCCTCATAATTTATAACTGGGAATTTTTCTTGTTGTAATTTGCCACCTACTGTTTTAACTGCGTTTTTGACCACTTCCTCCACATGAGTCATCAATTCTTCCTGAGTGACGAAGCTCATCTCTAGATCAAGTTGGGTGAATTCAAAACCACGATCAGCACGTAAATCTTCATCGCGAATACAACGAGCAAATTGATAATAATTTTCTACTCCAGCAGTCATTAAAAGTTGCTTATATTGCTGAGGACTCTGTGGCAGGGCATAAAATTTCCCAGGATTGAAACGTGATGGGACGATAAAATCACGAGCTCCCTCCTTGGTGGATTTGGTGAGCATAGGTGTTTCCACTTCAGTGAAATCTTTTTTGGCCAACTCATGACGCAAGGCTTCATAAAATTTAGAGCGCAAACG
>DITI01000064.1:11029-16156 GCA_002422765.1 Candidatus Pacebacteria bacterium UBA6188
AAAATTGGCAATTCAGCTGCCTTATTAAGAATCTTGTAGCTCTCTACAAAAATTTCAATACTACCAGTTGGCAAATTTGGGTTGATAGATTTCTCATTTCGAGCATTAATAACACCAGTTAACTCTACAACTGATTCAGTGCTGAGATCACGTAAATTACCGCCAATGCCGACTGCTTGAATTTTGCCAGAGCGATCGCGCAAATCAATGAAGGTGACCTTACCATGATCTCTTTTGGAGTCCACCCAACCACACAATTTAACGGTTTGATCTTTTTTTTGGAGAGTTTCAAGAATGAGAGTGCGATGCATAGATACCAAGCATTATATTTTGAACCCTGTCTTTTTGCAAAGCAAAAAGCAGCTGGTGCAAAAGATGCGTAGCCTGCGGAGCTATTTCGGACAGCTGGTACGAAAGATGGTTTACCATATTTCGTAAGAAAATATAAAAAGAGACTAAAGAAAAAAAATTACTCCCGACCAAAAAACGATCGGGAGCGGAGAGGATTTACTTTGGGCGAACACATCGCTGGCACTGTCCATGTATGTGAACAGTAACGCGCTTGCAACGCTTGCAGTGTTTCCTGGTTTTTTTAGCCACTGAAACATCCTCCTTTCTTTTTTGTATCTCCTCGAAACTGAAGCGCATGCGCCTCAGTCACAGGGAGATTCCTTGAATTTCGAGTTTTCAAAAATCTAAGAATCTCTCTGAGTGGATAAAAACATATTTTTAAGGTACAAAAACAAGCATAAATAGACAATTAAGAAAAAAGATTTAAAGAAAAGATCAACCTCACTCCCGTAGGAGTGAGGTTGAAGGTGAAGATGTGCTTATGAGCGGCGGATGACGAGGACGAAGGACGGCTTGTGTTTGCAATACGGGCAGATATTGCAATCATCAGGAACCTTGCGGCCACAGTTTTGGCATTTCATGAGGCACTCTCCTTTCTTTTTTTTTGCTTCACGCGAGATTGAGGCGCTTAGTGCCTCAACCACACGATCGCTTCCTCAAGCTACAGGCATAGACTGAGGAAGCGAAAGCAAAAATCTTTTTAAAGAACCAAAATGACGAAAAAACCCGCTTCTTAAGGCGGGGTGCTTGTCATTTGTTTATGTTTTTTTATGTTTAGACAACAACAGCACCTCGCATTTGCTTGCGCAAAATGGCGACAATAAAAGCGAAGTGATAGTTATTTACTAACATAATTGTTTATTATAAAAAAACATTCCTTAAATGCAAGTGGCAATTTGGGCTAGTCATCATGCTTATTCTTGCTTGTTAAGACTTGCTATAATAAACCATCAAATGATCAAAAAAATCATATTGCTAATTCTATTTTTGACTCTGATTAGCAGCAGCTCTTTCGTCTTGGCTTATTTTTACTTTCAAAAAGACAATTCTCCACTCAAGTCAACAATCAGCACTAAAAAAGTTGAGCAGAAAGAACTTCCCTTATTGCAATACAGTATTCCTGCTTTAAGCAAAAGAGAGTTTGTTGCCGAACAAGCCATTGAAGTTGAAAAAATCATTAGTCAAAATTCAGCAGACAATTCTTATGTCCTTCTTTTTACTTATCTTAGTCAAGGTAAAAAAATTTCTGGCGCTCTCAACTTAAAGCTCGATGAGAACCAATCAAGTAAGCCAGTTATTATTATGCTTAGAGGTTGGGCACCACTTGAGAACTATTACTCTGGTATGGGCACCAAAAATGCGGCTGCCATTTTTGCTCAAAATGGCTATTTGACTTTAGCTCCAGATTTTCTGGGCTATGGAGAAAGTGATTCGGAACCAAGTGACACTTGGGAAGCTCGCTTCATTAAAGTCGCCAATGTCATAGATCTACTTCGAACCATTCAAAAATTTCCAAAACTTGACCTAAGTCAGCTGGAGGACTTTCCAATTGAAAATATCAATATAGATCAAGAAAAGATTGGTTTGTGGGGACATAGTAATGGCGGGCAGATTGCGGTTTCTACTCTAGAAGTCTTAGGCAGCAATCTGCCCACGACGTTGTGGGCCCCTGTCTTAGCACCTTTTCCTTACTCTATTCTTTATTTCACTGATGAGAACCAAGATGAAGGCAAAGAAGCTCGAGCCTACCTATCACTATTTGAAAAAGATTATGATGTTTTTGATTTTTCCATCACTCAACATTTAGATCGCCTGCAAGGACCACTGCAAATTCAACACGGCACTAGTGACGATTCAGCCTTAGTTACTTGGAGTGAAGAATTTTTACAAAAAATTGACCTAGAAAATGATAGACGCCGAGCAATTAATGCCAGTCAAAGCGCCACTTCGAGCACTCAGCTGCGAGAGATAAAAGTAGATTTCTACAAATATCCTGGAGCCAATCACAATCTGCAACCGAATTGGAATCAAGCAGTTGAACGAGATTTGAGCTTTTTTGCAAAAAATTTAAATTAGAAATTAAGCATCCAACAACTTCGGCTTCTCCACTTCCTCAATTAATTCTACAGAACTGCCTCGATATTGCTCGATCTTGGCGATCTTTTTCTCCATTTGTCTCTTGCGGGTGGTACTGAGAGTTTCGTAATTTTTGGCCAAAGTTTCGATACTGCGTCCAAATTTGCCAAATTCTTCATCAAATTTTAGCCACTCAGTCGCAAAAGCATCAATATGCTTAATCACTTCCTTAATTTTTTTACCCACCATGAAGTTGCGATAACTTTCCATGACTGTACGCGCCACAATTAAAAAACTAAAAGGCGAGCAAATAATCACTTTTTTCGCCAAAGCCTCATCGATGATATCTGGAAATTTTTGGTTAATAAAGGAAAACAGAGCTTCATTGGGCACAAACATGATTGCGTAATCAAGAGTGTCATTTTCAGGAGAGATATAAGCCGCCACCTTATCCACCTTGATCTTTAAGTCACGCTTAAACTGCAACATGTGAGTTTGCTTTTCGCTTTGATTCTCCGTCATCGACATCTTTTGAACCTCTTGGTAAGGGAACTTAACATCAACTGGTACGTTACGATGATCTGGCAATAATAAAGTGATGTCAGGCTTCATACTAGACTCGCCCAATTTGGATTGGCGCAAATAATGAATGCCTTCTTGTAAACCATTGGCTTTGAGCAAGTCCTCAATGATGCGTTCACCCCAAGCGCCGCGGGTTTGATTGTTAGATAAAACCTTAGCCAATTGCTCAGTGGAGGTTTTTAGCTCTTTAGTTAGTTGGCGATGCTCTTCGACGGCTGTTTTGACGCTGCTAATTTTGTCAATTTGCTCTTTTTCAATCGAACGAATTTCTTTTTGTTGGTCGCTCATTTCTTGACGCAAATCCTTAATCATTTTCTCCAACATACTTTGCTTATTGGCCAAATCATTTCTGATCAAATCTTTTTCACCTTGCAAAATACCCTTGCTCTGCAGGGCAATTTCATTGGCCGCCATGCCAAAAACTTTGTGAACCACATCTTCCAAAGCTTTTTGCTCATTAGCACCACCTTTGTCTTGCAAAAGCTTTTTGATCGCTAAATAAAAGGCTAGCAAAGCAGTAAAAAATAAAATTAGTAAAATAAAGTTCATACTTGTCATGCCCTTAGTATATACTGAAAATATGGAACAAAACTACGCCAGATCAAGGAGGAAGCCAGTCAAAGATCCATTTTTAAAAAAATACTTTCGCTACATTTTTTGCTTAATCATCGCTCTAATTGCTTATCTGTCTATTTATCTTTTACTCAAAAATGTTTACCCCAGTCAAATTCAAAATGTTTTCTTTACCAATAGCTACCTGCCTTTTTTCACCTTGCTTTTTATAGCTAATTTTTTTCTCCTCACTTTTCTCAGTCTCAATAGTCGCCTTGGATTCTTGGGAGCCTTTCTAATTAATTTCTTGTTTTATCTAAAAATTAATCAGATCAAATTTGATCTTTTGAGTCTAAGTTTTGTTTTGTTAAGCACTTTGTTTTTAGCTGGCCTCCTTTTCTTTGACAAATTTAAAAAAACTCTGGCTTTTTAGCCTGAAATTTTCTATAATAAGCACTTATACACATGTCAAACAAATTTTATCTCACCACCACTTTACCCTACGTTAACGCTGCCCCTCACATTGGTTTTGCTTTAGAAATCATTGAGGCTGACGTGATTGCTCGCTACCAAGAAAAGATGTTAGGTAAGGAAGTGATCTTTAACACTGGCACTGACGAACATGGTCAAAAAATTTATGAAAAAGCCTTGGAAAATAATCTCAAACCACAAGAATATTGTGATCAGTGGGCTGAAAAATTTGTAAATCTCAAAAAACTACTCAAGCTTAATTTCAATCATTTTATCCGCACAACTGACGCAAAACACGTTGCTGCCGCTCAAGAATTCTGGCGTCTTTGTGCTCAAAATGGCGACATCTATAAAGCTAAATATAAAGTTAAATATTGTGTTGGTTGCGAGCTAGCCAAAACCGACAGCGAGCTAGTCAACAATCGTTGTCCACTACACCCCAATCAAGATCTGGAGTTGAGAGAAGAAGAAAATTATTTTTTCCGCTTCAGTCGCTATAGCGATCAGCTCTTAGCTCTCTACGAGCAAAATCCCAACTTCGTTAAGCCCAGTGGCAGACTAAATGAGATTAAGGCTTTTGTCAAAAACGGTCTTGAAGACTTCAGCATTTCCCGCCTCAAGGCTAAAATGCCTTGGGGCATTGAAGTGCCGGATGATGAAGAACATGTTATGTATGTTTGGTTTGACGCTTTAGTCAATTATATTTCAACTTTGGACTGGCCCCAAGATCAGAATCAATTTAAAAACTTCTGGCCAGGTGTGCAACTAGCTGGCAAAGACAACCTGCGCCAGCAAGCAGCCATGTGGCAAGCCATGTTGCTTTCAGCCAAATTACCCAATTCTGCCGCTATCTTAATTAATGGCTTTATTGGAGTTGATGGACAAAAGATGAGCAAATCACTAGGCAACGTCATTAGTCCTGAAGATTTAGTTTCTCGTTATGGTGTAGATGCTAGTAGATATTTACTCATCAATCTTGGCACTTTTGGCGAAGACATGGATGTAAGCTTCGAAAAATTAGACGTCAACTTCAATGCTAAACTAGCCAATGGCTTAGGCAATCTCTGCTCAAGAGTCGCTAAGATGGCTGAACAA
>DITI01000065.1 GCA_002422765.1 Candidatus Pacebacteria bacterium UBA6188
AAAAAAAGCCTGAAAAAACCAAAGCTGCATAAACGGCTAAATTTTTGAGCCACTGCTTGGGTCGAAGTGATTTGATTAAGAGAAGAAGAGAGTTATCCATTTACTTTTGCCTTAGCTTACTATATATCAAAAAAGCAAAAACAATGAAAGTAGTTGTTAGAATCGCTATAATTTTGCCAGTCGTACTCAAGTAAAGCGATAAAATACCCAAGGTGGCACTGCTAATGATATAAAAAATGGCGATGCGACGCTTACCCCAACCATAGTAGTCCATTAATTTGTGGTGTAAGTGTCCTCTATCGCCCCAAAAAGGGGATTTGCCTGCCAAAAGGCGCCTAGCAATGGTGAATAAGCCATCAGCCGTAGGAATAGCCAAGACCATGAGAGTTGTAGCGACTTTAGCTCCAGAAAGAATAGCTAAGACGCTCAAAAAATAGCCAGCCAAAGAACCAGCTCCATAGCCAGGCATAATTTTTTGTGGATAAAAATTCCAAAGTAAAAATCCAGTAAAGGCTCCAGCCACAATCAGGGCTAAGTTGGCAACATTAAACTGAGTGGGAGCGTCAGCAAATCTATTGGCCAAGAGTGCAATGAAAAGACAAGAAACAGCGACAAAACCAGGGAGTTGTCCATCCATGCCTTTGGCCCAGTTGATGATATTCATGTTCCACAGAATAAAAAAGATCGCAAAAGTGCTAGAAAGTAGCCAGAGTGAGCGATTTTCTCCAAAAAGATTGAAAACTAGCTGAGGTTGATTGAGATGGATGACTCCTTCGCCAAAAGGGTTGCTAATGTAAGCAATTCCAATCCCAGCGCCAACGACAATCAGGCTAGCCAAAAGACCAGTTAACAATCTAAAGTAAGGGCTTAGATCAAGTACATCATCAATCACGCCAACGATAGTCAAGAGACTGGCGCCCAAGAAAATAGCTAATAAATATTTATCAAAGTCCAGAATAAAAGCGGCGCTTAAAAAAGTCGCGAGAAAAATTACTAAACCGCCACCCCTAGGTACTGCGCGCAAGTGAGTTTTTTTGGCGTGTTGATTGGTTTTTGGATCATCAAGCCAATTATTTTTTCGATAGAGCAAAATGATGAGCGGGGTAATGAGTGAAGCAAGGAGGAAGCTACTTAAAAATGACCACATTAGGAAACTATTATAATGATTCTTAAGAGAATCACCAAAACCAAAAGTTGCAGGAGAAAAGTAATTTCAATAAACATTTTTAAAACATTGTAATTGATTTCTTTTTCTAAACGAGCGATAAGCAGGTGAACTGCATTAATCAGTGTGGCCAAACCAGGCAAAATAAACAAAAATCTCTTGTCAAGTAATTGTTGATCACTTGGTAAGGAGTAAAAAAGTGGCACTTCTCTTTGCAAGCCACCGTAAAAGATAAGAAGGATCAGTAATCCTAGTACATTGAGAATAATGGACAGCAAGGCTGTGGGGCGCAAGCTTTTTGGTAAAAAAAGTAGGTAGCGCCAGCCAGTTTTCTTTTTTTCAGTTTTAAAAGTGAGGTCCATAAGGTTATTGTCTCAGGTAAAGAGTCATTTTTTCAAACTGGTTGTTTTCTAAATAGTGAGCTGCCAAGTAGGCCTCCAAAGCTGGAAAGCTTTGCTTCTCGTTTTTCATCACGATGATTAACTTGGGTTCTTCAGCTTCAATTTGGGCAAAAGTTCTGTCGTAGTCATCAAAATCCTTGATGTGGAAAGAGACGGTGAAAAGTGAAGTGGGAATGGTTTGACTTTGGGCGTAGAGTAGCGGATTGGTGCCCCAGATAAACATCTTCTCAATACCCATTTCTTTAATTAATTTAGTCACCTCTCTATTTTCTTGTACGACACTGTCGAAAGAGTTCTCATACTCTTCTTTGCTGATTTGCAAAGTTGCGTAGCGATAAAACTGTTTGTAGTATTTGAGAGTTGAATAAGGCATGAATTTAAAGCTAATCATGACGTAGGCAGTTAAGGAAATCAGACCAACACTCAACAGGATGTTTTTGACAGTTAGAAATGATTTCTTCAAACGCAACTCTCCTAAATCAAGGAAAAGTTGAGTTAATAAAAGCGCGAAGGCTGGCACCATTTGAATAAAATAATGGGGGTATGGTCGACTGGAGAGCAAAACCGAGTAAAGAGTGAAAATGAAATAAAGACTGATAAATTGAAAACTCTTTTTTAACTGCTGTGTGTTGAGAGAAATCAAAACAACCAGTGTAAAAAGAATAATGGTCTTACCAGGCATGCTGAAAGCAAAATTAATCAGATTATTGCCTAGGTCAATTGGCCAAGACTGACTATATCTGAAGTTGTAAAGCAAACCATAGTCTAGATAATCTTGTCCTTGACCTCTCAAGACGAAATAAAGGATGGAGGCAAGAATAGGTAAAATCAGACCGGCGGCAAAAATTAAACCTCTGTGCAAGAGATAGACAAAAACTTCTTTGATTTTTTTGGCGTTATTTTTTTCATTAAAAAATTGACCAACCAGAATTAGCCAAAAAATAGCTAAGAAAGCTGCTACATCGAGGAGAGCTGGCACCTTGGTCAGCATGCCAAGTCCCATCAAGAAACCAGAACTAAGCAATAAGAAGCTATCACGCCATCCTTTGCTAAGAGTTAATTTGTTTGCAAAAAAATTCTGGAAAATAGAACTTTTACTAAAAAGTACTGCCCCAGCCATAATAAAACCCATAACAAAGAGTTCGCCGTTGGGAATATGACCCTCCAGCCAAGGTAAAGTCGTAAAAATCACCATGATTAGAGTGGCCAAAAAAGCCCATCTCTCTCTCTTAAAAATTTGTTTAGCCAAGACAAAGAAAAATGAAGTAGTAAGTAACATCCAGAAAAGATTGAGGATTCTAAAATAGAATTGGTTGGGCACCATGGCCAAGTAATAAATCAAAGGAGTTTTGTGATCGATGATGGTGGTGTAGAGTTCACCCCCATTTCTAAGGGCGGTGCCAAGGGTAAGGTAGATGGCTTCATCACCATACCAGTAAGGTTCAAAAAAGTTAGGCAAGCGTAAAACAATAATTAAAACAAATAATAGTAAAAGTGGAGTTTGGCGGTCAAGAAAGCGGTCAATTTTTTTAAGGAGAGAGATAAATCCAAAGTTCATATAAAAAACATTTTATATGAGTTTGAGAGTGAAATAAAGCACCTAAAGTCTGACTATTTAGACTTTTTCAGTTACTTTGTATTCCATGTATTTACCCAGCATGAGTCTGGTGTGAGCATCGATGCCTGGCAAAGCAGAGAAAAAGAAACCAACCACAGGAATCAAAATAAATTCTAAAGGTTGCATGATGTAAGAGAACAAACCTCTCTTTTTATCGCTACTAGGTCTGTTTCTGCTATCGATAATAAAAATAGTCAACATGGAAGCCAGAGAAATAGTTAAAAGAGTTGAAGTGACCTGAGGCAAGGTTTTGCCAATAATGGTGCGATTAAACTGATCGTTGAGTAATGGCGGCAACATAGCAGAAATGGTGATGGCGAACCAATTAACTGGCCACAAAAAGTGATCTTCAATGACTTTTAAAACACGAATGGTTTTATCCCAAAAAGGCAAGCCTTCAGTCAAAACGTATTGACGAATAATGTAGGCATCATCGCTTACTCCCCAAGCCCAGCGCTTAATTTGTTCATATTGGTTGTGCATGGTGCGCCAAAAACCATTGGCTTGGACAGCATCAGCATAAATTGGTAAAAAGATCGGTTCTACTTCGAAATCTCCTTTTTTGGCAAAATATGATTTGAAAAACAAACGATAATCTTCTGGGATTACATCAGTGTCCCAATAACCAATTTCTTCTACATGTTTAAGAGTAGTGGAATAGGTAGAAAAATTAATCAAACGATCGCGACGAGACAGAATATAAATCTGCATGACTGACTGAATGGCTGCTAAGACACGAATTGGAGCAGGAACCTGCCAGATATTGTTGTAGAAATTGATGCCACCCTGCCAACTACGGTTGTAAGGCTTCTCACTGGTTAAAAAGAGATAAGTTAAATGAGAGAAATAATGATGGTGAAAAATTGCATCAGCATCTTCACTAGTAATGGTGATGTTTTCAATTGGCACGCCTTCCTGATCTACAAGCAGAGCTTTAGCGGCTTTAGCGCCATAGCAAGTGTTGGAAGACTTGCCTTTAATCTCTCCAACAATATCAGGATGCTTGCTAGTCCATAGGTGACCAAATTTTTTACCAAATTTTCTTTGTAGAATTTTGGCTTTTTGATCGACGATGGCCCCCTCTCTTTCTTCAAAGGAAAGCATGACGTGGATATTTTGCCTTGGGAAAGTTTGTTTGCTTAGGCCAGTTAAGGTTCTTTCTAGAGTGGAAATAGGTTCTTGGTAAGTGGGAATAATAATAATGTGGTGAATATCTAAATATTTTTTAGGAAAGTATTTTTTAAGTTCTGGCAAATAATCATATTTGCTAAAAGCTTTAATTTTGAAATGCGAAATGGTGGCAAAAAAAGTGAGCGCGAGGGAGCGAAAGAGCCAATAAACAGCAAAAATAATGACATAATAAGCCACTAGCTGAGGCACCACAAAGGATCCCCAGACTGGAAATAAGATGAAAAACCAAGAAAAAAGTCCAGGAATGATTTCCAAGGCTCTTTTGGTTCGAATCGGATGGCGTCTAAAATATTCTTTAACCATGATGAGTCTGAGGTGTTAATTATAGCTTATAACAATCATCCTAGATACTAGACTTAATATCAAATGCTTGTAGTGAGTCTTGGTAAACCAATTCCAAATCTAGAGCGTAATTCTCCAACAGATATTTAGCAGTTTGCACAATCATCTTTGGTTCGCAGAGTTGTCCGCGCCAAGGCACAGGGGCTAGATAAGGAGCGTCAGTTTCTAGAAGAATTTTTTGTGGGGCAGTTTTTTGCACTAGTTGGAAAATTGCTCGCAAATGGTCGGCATTTTTAAAAGTGATGTTGCCATCAAAACCAAAATAACTATTTGGATATTTGAGGGCCTGCTCGATATATTTTAGCGGACCAGAAACACAGTGAAAAATCACTGCTTTTTCGAAATGCCAGTGTTGTTCTAAAATCTCTAAAGTTTCAAAATAGGCAGTTTCATCTTGATCGCGAACGTGCAAAATCAACGGTAAATTCAATTTTTTAGCCAAGTTTATTTGACCGATAAATAGGTCTTTTTGAGCTTGATTTTTTTCAAGATGAAAATAATCTAAGCCAACCTCACCAATGGCCAGCACTTTTTTATTTTGCGCAATTGTTTCTAATTGGCTCAAGCTTTGAACGAGGTCAGTAATTTTAAGGATTCTTTCTGGATGAATGCCAACAGCGGCATAAAGCTGTTCTTCTTTTTGGGCGATGTCTACAGCTTTTTGACTGCTGCTTAATCCTGCTCCGACAATGATGCTTTGACTAACTCCATTTTCTTGAGCTTGAGCCCAATGAGTAGGCCAATTGCCGTAGAGTGGTTCCAAATTATAGTGGCAGTGAGTGTCTATGAGAGGCATGAGTATAATTAGCCGAGTCGAGGGAAAAGGCCGTTTGTAAAAGCTTTAACTTGTCCTTGAAAATGTTGTTTGATTTGTTCAGCTGTATCAGGCATGAAGGGGGTCAGCATCAAAGCAATATTTCTAATTTTTTGACTGGCTTCTAATAAAATTTGTTTTTTTTCTTCACCTTCTTTTTTCCAAGGAGTATTGAGGGTCAAAAACTTATCCAATTGCCCCACTTCGACATCAGTCAGCTTCAAAGCTTCGCTGAGTTCAAAATTATTCATGAGTTTGGTGAAATCTTGATTTGTGCTTGGTTCTCCATCAACTACTAGTCCGACTTGTTCAGCCATCTTAGCGACTCTT
>DITI01000006.1 GCA_002422765.1 Candidatus Pacebacteria bacterium UBA6188
GCAATGGGAGTAGAGAGGGTTGTATCGACTACAACGGAAGGTTCATTTTTGGGTAGTTCTCCAGCATCAATAACTAGATCAATAAGTGCTTTTTGTTTGCTTGATAAATGAGCAAAGATATCTTCAATCTGGTAAGGTCTTTTTTTACCTGAAGCATTGGCGGAAGTACTAGTGATCGGTCCTCCAAACTTTTTGACCAGTTCAGTGATGAGTGGATAGTCAGGAATCCTAATTCCAAGGGTGCCGAATTCTGAATTTACTCTTGGATCAACCAAATTTTTGCTTTTAGAAACCACAGTGAAAGGGCCTGGCAAAAAATTTTGATAAAATTTTAAGGCCTGCTCGTTAATCTCCACGTACTTAGAAGCCATGGTCTGATCAGTGACGGCAATAGAAAGAGGTTTGCCTTCACGGCGACCTTTGTAGGTTAATAATTTATCAATGGCTTTGCTGCTACAAGCATCAACGCCTACCCCATAAACTGTTTCTGTTGGATAAATAATCAAACCCTGATTCTTAAGGCATTTGACAGCAACCTCAAGAACTTTTTTTCGATCTTCGGGCGCTAGTGAATTGAGCTTTATAATTTGCATGTTCTTAGGTAAGATACTAGGACTTAGCTGATATTATATGTCAAAAAGTCATAATCGTTACCAATTGCTTGATGATTTGGATTTTTCTAGTCCTTTTTCCCTTGAAAATGTTGCTGATCTTAAATTTAATCTTTACCTAAGAGCCAGAGAAGTGCGACAAATCGTGGTTTATTTGGAAAAGTTAATGCTCAAGAAGAAGAGCGAGCGCGATTTATTTGTCAGTGAGAATAGAAACACCATTGAAGCGCTGATGAAAGTTTTCGTCCAAGATTCCAACCTCAGTATTGAAGGCATGCAATTAGACAATGAAGCCGCTGCGCTTTCGGTGCAAATGGCTACAGATTTACGTCAATCAATTTCATTAATCAACGCCCTTTTTTATGGGGTAGATGGTCTGAAAAGTTGAAATTAGCAGTCAATACTGCTTATTGCTAAGTAACTTTTTTTATGTTAAATTTCAAAAAAAGAAAGGGTTTTTATGAAAGATCTAAACATCAAAAAGATTCAACCAACCAAGGGCTATGTTCTAGTGGAGCCAGCCAAAGCTGAGGCTAAAACCTCTTCTGGTATTATTTTGCCAGAAAATGAGAGTGAAAAACCTCAATACGGGCTAGTTTTAGCTGTTGGTGAAGCCAGTTGTTGTGATGATTGTTGCGATGACAAGGAAGATTGTTGTGGCGGTGGTTGTGGAGACTGCGGATGTGACAGCGATGAAGAAAAAGTGTCAGGTTGTTGTGAAGTTTCTTGTTGTGAAGAAGAAGCTCCAGTCAAGGTGGGTGACAAAGTCATCTATAAGAAATGGGGTGGCAATGAATTCAAAATCGGTGACACTGAGTATCAATTCTTGAAATTTGAAGATATTTTGGCCGTTATTAAATAATTTTAAAATTAGGAGGAAACAAAATGCCAGCAAAACAATTGCTTTTTGGCGATGAAGCCAGACAAAAAATGTTAGTAGGTATCAACAAATTAGCTGATGCTGTGGTAACGACTTTGGGTCCTAAGGGACGCAACGTAGCTCTTGATCGTTCTTGGGGTTCTCCTCACGTTATTCATGATGGCGTGTCAGTAGCCAAGGAAATTGAGCTTGAAGATCCATTTGAGAATATGGGTGCAGCTCTAGTCAAAGAAGCCGCTAGCAAGACCAATGACATGACTGGTGACGGTACTACTACCTCAACCCTTTTAGCTCAAGCCATTGCTAATAAAGGCATGAAGTATGTCACTGCTGGTTCCAATCCCATGATTATGAAGCGTGGTATCGACAAAGCTGTTAAGGCAGTGGTTGCTGAGATTCGTCGTTTAGCTAAGGATGTTAAGGAAGAAGATTGGGAAAAAGTGGCAACTATCTCTGCCCAGGATGAAGTAATCGGTGCCAAGATTGCGGAAGCTCTCAAAAAAGTAGGTAAAGATGGTGTGGTTGAAGTCGAAGAAGGCAAAACCATGGAAATCACTATCGAGCACAAAGAAGGTATGGAGTTTGACAAAGGCTATGCTTCTCCTTATTTTGTGACCGATTCTGATCATATGGAAGCCGTTAGCGACAGACCCTACATCTTAGTGACTGATCAAAAAATTGCCAACATCAAAGACATTTTACCTTTACTGGAAGCAGTAGTTGGTGAAAGTCGTGAGTTGGTGATCATTGCTGACGAGATTGAAGGCGAAGCCCTGACTACTTTGGTGGTCAATAGATTG
Source organism: Candidatus Pacebacteria bacterium UBA6188 (assembly GCA_002422765.1). GTDB lineage: Bacteria > Patescibacteriota > Microgenomatia > UBA1400 > PJMF01 > UBA1364. Next base: position 2,292 of record DITI01000006.1, read on the forward strand.
CGTGGCACTTTTAAGTGCCTAGCTGTCAAAGCTCCAGGTTTTGGTGATCGTCGCAAAGAAATGTTGCAAGACATTGCTGTTTTGACCGGTGCCAATCTGATTAGTGCCGATACCGGACGTAAACTCAGTGAAGCCTCTGTGGCTGATCTTGGTCAAGCCGACAGCGTACGTTCTAGCAAAGACAGCACTCGCATCGTGGGTGGTCGTGGCAAGCAAGCTGATATTGATGCCCGTGTAGCCCAGATCGAGAAGCAAATTAAAACTTCGACTTCTGATTTTGACATTGAGAAGCTTCAAGAGCGCAAAGCCAAATTAACTGGTGGTGTCGCCGTGATTCAAGTTGGTGCTTCCACTGAAATTGAAATGAAGAATCTCCAAGAAAGAGTCAAAGATGCCAAGGGAGCCACTAAAGCTGCCATCGAAGAAGGTATTATTCCTGGAGGTGGCGTGACCTTGTTGCGTGCCAAAAGAGTTTTGGATCAGATTGTTACTAAGTCAGATGATGAGAAAACTGGCGTAGAACTAATCAAAAGTGTTCTTGAACAACCAATTCGCATGTTAGCCACCAACTCTGGTGAAGATCCGGGTCAGGTGCTTGCTGAGATTAAAGCCAAAGACATGGACAATTGGGGTTTTAATGCTCTGACCAATAAATTTGAGGATTTGCTCAAAGCAGGTGTTATTGAACCAGCCAAAGTTGCCATCGCCTCTTTGGAAAACGCTGCTTCAGTCGCTTCAATGATTTTGACCACTGAATGCTTGGTAGCCGATGCTCCCAAGAAAAACGAAACAGCGCCGGCTGGTATGGGCGGTGGTATGCCTGGAATGATGTAAAACTAAATTTTGCACAACTGGAAAGCCCCCTAAATTTAGGGGGCTTTTTTATCCTATAACTTTGATTATTTTGTTGTTTAATGCTACAATCTTTGCCAATTTGTATCCAATCTCCCTTGAGAGGTGTAAGCCACTTCTCCACATGGGGAATTGGTTTGCACTTTAAAGCTTTGTGGGAGAGCCTTTCAAAACACGGAGGATTACCGTATGAAAAAGTTTCTGTTTTTGGTTTTACTGGTTCTGTTGGCTACTGGCTGCGCCGCCCCTACGCAAGGGGAAATGGTATTGGAGCCGGCTTCACTGATGCCAACTGCCACTTCGACGGTCGAGCCCGAGCCTACTGCCACACCCAAGCCTCCTTCTTATCTTGAGGAAGGCATTGCTGAGGGTGAGCTTATGCTCACTGAGTGGTATGTCTGCGCCTTCATCAAAGAAGGTGAAGGCATTCAGCAGGCTCTTAGTCGCGTGGCAGAAAGTCTGGCTGGCGATATGGGCTGGCCAATTGGCCAGACAATAGAGCTTTTCTTGATCGAGGAGGACAAGTTGGTCCTTTACGATTGGGAGACTTTATTGGAAGAATCGCCGGTGGTGCACGTGGGTGACTACGTGTGTGACACTATCCATCCACGTCTCCAAGGATATCGTTTTCTTGGGGGCATTGAGGATAAGCGCTCCCCATAAGGCATTGAAAAGCCCGCTTCGAAAGAAGCGGGCTTTTGCCTTTTAAGTAGCGAGACTGAGATTCGAACTCAGGACCTTCGGTTTATGAATCCGATGCTCTAACCAGCTGAGCTATCTCGCCTTTAGTTGACGATAAGTATTTTAACGCAGTTTGCTTGATTATGCCAGTTGTTTTATGCTAGAATACCCATCTAACACACGCGGGATAGTGTACGGTGCACGTGGGGCTCATAATCCTACAGGCTAGGTTCGACTCCTAGTCCCGCAAATTAAACAAAAGAAGCGACTTCAGGTCGCTTTTTTTGTTTAATTTTGTGAGGGCTATAAATCGCTGACTCTGATGAGCCAGTTTTTAACTGGCGAATGTCTGAAGTAGAGATAGAGGACATAGTTCCACAACATCACTCTGATATAATCCGTCCTATTATGGCAGAAAAAAAGACTAAGCAGGACTTTTCTCAAAAAGAAGCTCAAAGACTGGGTTATGACTTTGCAGTTGTGCAATACTTTCTAAAAAATGATCCAGACACGCTAGCTTTTATTTGGGGTAGCAATACTTCTCTTTATAGGTCAATTTTAACTAATTCCATGAGTAACCAAGAGTTATCTGGTCATGTTATTGGCAATATTAAAATTAATATTGCTTTGAGAGAAATTGCTCCTCTAGATGACGATGAGCCAGAACCAAATGGTTATACTGATCGAGCAGTGATCACTTTGGCCAGATACAGAATGGCCAATAATCAATAGCTTTAAAAGCCTGGAAAATAATCAGTGATGATTTTTTTCTTTTTGACACCCATTTTCTGCAGTAACTTGGCGTAACTTTCAACCATTGAGTTTGGTCCGGAGAGGTAAAAAGCATAATTGTTTGCTGATCCAAGATATTTTTTCAACATTTCTTCGTTTAAATAGCCAATTTCTCCAGTCCAGTCTTTTGGAATTTGTGCTTTTTTACTCAAAACATAAATAGTTTGCAAACCAATATTTTCAGCTTGCCTAAATAATTCTTGGTAAGCAAATTCTTCCTTTTGGGTGCAAATATAAAACAACTTTATCTCTCTTTTTTCTTGAAGATCTATGAGATGCTTAATCATGCTCCTGAAGGGGGTGATGCCAATGCCTCCAGCGATAAAAACTAGAGCTTGTTGTCGATCTTTTGGCAAGACAAAATCACCACTGAGTTGACTGGCGCTAATTTTTTCTCCTTCTTTTAAAGCCATGAGCTGTTGTTTAAAACTACTTGAAGGATGAGCAACTTTAATTGCTAGACTTAAGACTTTTTCACTAGGAGCAGAAGCAATGGTGAAAAAACGACGATTACCTCGTTCGTCAGCTACTTTATTCTTGAGGGTCCACTCTAAGTATTGTCCGGCCAGAAACTGAAATTTACCTCGAGGTATGAAGTCAAACTCATACAGATCTTGACCAATTTTTCTTTTAGCTTGCAAACTCAACTCTAATTTGACAGGTTTGGTGAGGAAGTAAGCTAGCAAATTACCGATAATTAGGGCTAATTCTGGGGTGCTATGAATTGGTCCTAGTTGAAAACGACTGCTAAAAAACAAACCTACCACTACTCCATAAAACCAATAAAATCTGCGTCTAACTGGTCCGGTTAAAGGCTCGGTCAACATAATGCTACCCATAAAAACCAATGGCCAAGACCCTAAAACTTGCCAGATGGTTTCTAAAATAGTGAGAGAGGTTTGGCGATTATTCCAAACAACCATGAGCAAACTAGCCATAGTAAAAGCAATAAATAAGTCAAAGCGACGCAGTTTACGTAAAACTGCCAAACCAAGTAATGAAACAAAAGGCAGGAGCAAGCTGCTACCAACCCACCAAATTGCATTGCCGTAGCCAAAAAGTCCCATGACTACTAAAGCAATCGCCACTGGATTGAATAAATGTTTTTTCTCTATAGCCAGTAAATACTTAGAAGCAGCGCCAAAAAAGACCACAGCTAAAGTGATTGGCACATCAATGGGTTTGCTTATAGGAGCCAAAATAAAAAAGAAAATTAAACCAGTGATGTGTCCAGATTCTAAGCCACTGGCAGGGTGAAAAATTTTCTCCAAAAAACGGTGAGCTAGCCAGCTAGAAACAGCACACAATAAAAGCAAGCTTAGAAGTTGCCAGCCACTAAAAGGTAATAAATTTAAAAAAGCAAAGAGTATGCTAAGTAAGGCTAAGCCCACCAAGCCATAAAGAACTACCCGATACATGGTGTGGTTATTGAGCCACGAATCAATTTTTTTTAGCATATTCGTTTTTATTTCTCATAAAAAATTGTACCAGTAAAATTGTCAGATAGCTTTACAGTGCCATCTGTTTTGTAAATAACATAGGCAAAGTCAAATTTTTTACGTAGCAATTCTGGTTCGACTAGAAACATGCAGGTAGCCAAAGCATCAGCCAACATGGTGGGGTGTTGTGCTTTTGATTCAACAATTGCCCAAGTGCTACTAATTTCTGTGACAGAGCTAAGTTGCTTGGGATTCATGATGTGATGAAAATTACCCCAAGCGCGACGGTTGGTGGCGGAACCGCAAATACTGCCCTGACCCAATTCAAAGAGACCAATAGCTTGTCGCTGATCATGAGGATTTTCGAGGCCAATGTGAATTTTCTCCCTCTGATTATTGCTACGGCGAATGTCGCCTCCAGCGTTGATAGTGTAGTTGCTCAAACCTTTTTTTGCCAACAATTCTGCGACTAGGTCAACTAGATAGCCTTTGCCAGCGGCGCCAAAATCAAGCAAGGCTGCTTTTTGTAGCTCAATTTTTTCTTGGTCAAAACTTAATACTTGTTCAAGTGGCTCAATTGAAGATAGTTTTTTACTTTGCAAGCTGTAGTTGGCATCATAGCCAGCTTCAGCCAAAAGCTGACCAACCAAGGGAGTGAATAGGCCAGAACTAAGCTGATAAAGTTGTTGGTAAAGTTGCAGGAGTGGTAAAAAATCTTTTCTCAATGTGTATTTGCCGGCTTGTTTGGCCATAGCAGTCACTAGTGAATCGGGGCGAAAACGTGAATAGGCTTGATCAAAGTCTTCGATCAACTCAGCAATTTCTTGATGGAGTTTTTCACTTTCTAGTTGATTGAGTTTTGTCTCGATTTCTATTTCCCAGTGCGTGCCAATAGCCTCAAAACTGCGCTTAAGCATGATTTTTAACTTTGAGCTTGAGTTTTAATGGACTCTAAGGCATCCATAAAGCCTTTGGGGGTCAAAGAAGAACCTGAGACTTTTTGTAAGTTAAGTTCATCAATGTTTTTACCAACAACTAAGGGTTGAAAACCTTCGGCAAACTCACCTTGAAATCTTTTGGAAGCTGGATCGCTGGCAAAACCTTCAAAAGTGCTAGCTGTGATCAGGCCATCTTCTAGAGTGATGCTAACAGCAATTTCGCGCTCACCACCTGGNNCTAGCTTCTGAAGTGGTGGTTGGCTTTTTTTCCAATGGTTGATTTAGCTCTTGCTGTTCACTTGGACTGTTGGCTGGTACTGGTTTTTGCTTGTAAAAAACCATGGCCGTGACAGCGATGATTGCCATAATTGACACAGGCATGATGAATTTACTAAGGTTTGAAGGGGAGGAAGAATTGTCCATAGATAAATTAATTTTAAACAAGCAAGTAACAAAAGGAAACCCGCAAAAATACCAAATTCCATGACAATTACCAGTTAAAGAGAAGTTTTTGCCATTCTTCTAGCGGGCCATTTTCCTTTAATTCAGGCTGATTTTCTTGATTGGAGAGCTTTTCTAGCTCAGGAATTTGCAAGACTATTTCACCTTCTTTTTTTTGTAAAAGTTCATTGCGCTGTATTTTTTCCAGTGCCAAAGGGTCTTGACCTTGCTCAAGAATCTTTTGTGCTTGTTCAACTTCTTTCTTTGCTAGCTCAACTTTTTCCTCGAGTTGTTTAAGACTTGCCTTAGAAACTGAAGCGCTTTTACTACTTTCTCTAAGGGAAATGATGGCCAAAAAACACAGAGCAGTAAAAACAGCTATGGTGAGAGGATGATCTAACAAATTTGTCGGGAGCTTCTTGTTCATTTTGATATTTTTATAGCAATAAATAAAAGTCTTTTGTGCTGCTTGTTTATAAACCTACTTTATGATATTATAAGACCTTGTTACTTCAAGAAAAACAAATATCTGCTCTAGATTGAATTAGATAATTATGCACACAAGTTTAATTGATGCGCAAGCTAAATTTACGGAAAGCCTCAGAAAGAACGGTAAGGCTAATGCTACTGTTATTGCTTATAGCAAAGACATCGAGCAATTGGCTGATTTTTTGAGTAAGCGCTCCAAAACCTTACTGGCTGAAGTCGTACCTCAAGATCTAGAAGATTTTAAGGAATTACTCAAGAAGCAACGCTACACCAGCAAGTCTATTTCTAGAAAAATCAATTCGATTAAGTCTTTTTTCCGCTTTTGTTTGAGCGAGGGCTTGCTTGAAGGCAATCCAACTCAAGAGATTTCTCAACCCAAATTTGATCAGGCTCCACCTAGAGTTTTATCTCGTTTAGAATATCGCGCTTTACGCGACTCTTGTCGAGCTGATTCTCGCATGTACGCCATTGTGGAAATTCTTTTGCAAACTGGCATGAGAATTAGTGAATTAGCTGCCCTGCAATTGGCTGATGTAGATTTGGAAAGAGAAGTGATTCATATTCAAGCTCAAAACTCCAGAGAGGCTCGCCGTATTCCTCTCAACGTGGCAGCCAAGAAAGCTGTCTTGGATTATCTACGCTTGCGCCCTCGTGCCAAAGAAAAGACTTTATTTTTGACCAAAACCTGTCGTCCTTTTTTGGTTAGAAATATTCGCACCGCTATCGATCGCTATTTCCGTTTAGCTGGTATTAAAGATGCCAAAGTCAATGATTTGCGCCACACTTTTGTGGTGGAGCAACTCAAAGCTGGCACTCCTTTAGTCTATGTTTCTCAGTTGGTGGGCCACAAGCGCATTACTACTACTGAAAAATATCTTCACTTAATTGAAGCTCCAGAAATGCAGCCGAATATTAAGATTGAAGAGCTTTAAATTTAACTCATTCATTCTAAATCTCGTTCCACTAAAAATTTTGCTTTGTTGCAATTGACGATCTTTGTTTCACTCAGAGAAGTCGCTGTTAATTTACTTTTTGATTTTACTTTTATTTGTGGGTCAGCTCCTTCTATGGATTTAGAACGAATGAATTAAATTTAACTTAATTCAACACTTGTCAAAGGCGAAATGCTTTGCTATACTGTACTAGTACACTATTACATAACTAGTTTATGAAAAACAAAAATATTAGTGATTTAGCTCAAACATTGTCGCAAGTTAAAAGTGAAGCAGAAATGCTAGATTTTTTAAAAGGCTTGTTAACACTTGGTGAACTGGAAGAAATAGCTCGTCGTCTGCAGATTGTTAAATTGCTTAAAGAAGGTGTGTCGCAAAGAGAAATTGCCGAAAGATTAAAGGTTGGCATTGCCACCGTGACCAGAGGTTCAAAAGAAATTAAACAAGGCAGATTTAAGAATATATGAAAAATCGAATAATCAATCAAAACTGGTGGACTACCTCTCTCTGGCGGTAGTTCTTTCTTGTATTGCAAAATAAACGAAGAGACCGCCTAAACAGGCGGTCTTTTTGACCGAGCTTGCGCGAGGGAATGTCCGAAGTGGAGACGAAGGACGAACTCCTTTACATAAAATAAATTAGAAATTAGAAAAAACAAAAATATGAAAAAATTAAAATTACAAAAAAATACTTATAAAAATTTGCCCAATGAAGCAGGTTTTTTTGGTGAATATGGCGGTCAATTTGTGCCACCACAATTAAAAAAAGCTTTGGCAGAAGTTGCGATTGCTTATGAAGAAGCCAAAAAAGACTGCATCTTTCAAAAGGAATACCAAAAGCTTTTAACTAACTATGTGGGTCGGCCTTCTGCGCTCTTTTTTGCCAAGAATCTTACCAAGCAGCTTGGTGGAGCCAAAATTTACCTAAAGAGAGAAGATCTCAATCACACCGGTGCTCATAAAATCAATCACACTTTGGGGGAAGCTCTTTTGGCCAAGAGAATGGGCAAGAAGAAACTTTTGGCAGAAACTGGGGCTGGTCAACATGGCGTTGCTCTAGCAACAGCGGCCGCCTTAGTGGGCTTAGAGTGCGAAATTCATATGGGTGCCATTGATGTCGCCAAGCAACACCCCAATGTTTTGCGCATGAAAATGCTAGGCGCCAAAGTAGTCGAGGTAACAAGTGGTGGTAGATGTCTCAAAGATGCGGTGGACAGTGCTTTTACTGCTTATTTAAGTGACTTCGAAAATACCTTTTTTGGCATTGGCTCAGTGGTTGGTCCACATCCCTATCCAATGATGGTTAGAGATTTTCAAGCCGTAGTGGGTCAAGAAGCGCGGGAGCAATTTTTACTCAAGGAAAATAAGTTGCCTGATTATTTGGTTGCTTGCGTGGGCGGTGGCTCTAACGCTATGGGTTTGTTTCACGCTTTTTTAAATGACCAAACAGTGCAAATGATTGGTGTGGAACCAGCTGGTAAAAGCTTTAAGCCTGGTGAGCATGCGGCCACTCTGACTCTGGGTAAACCTGGGACACTGCATGGGATGTTCACTTATTTGTTGCAGGACGAGAAAGGCCAGCCTTTGCCAGTTCACTCGATTGCTTCTGGCCTGGATTATCCTGGAGTTGGTCCACAGCATTCAATGCTTAAAGATCAAGCAAGAGTGCAATATGTGACCGCTAGCGATCAAGAAGCTTTAGATGCTTTTTTAAGGCTGAGCAAAGTTGAGGGCATTATTCCAGCTTTGGAAAGTGCTCATGCCTTAGCTCATGTTATTAAGTTGGCTCCAGAGCTTGGTTCGGAAAAAACTATCATTGTTAATCTCTCTGGTAGAGGCGATAAAGATGTAGATTATGTGGGAGGATTACTGGGGATAAACTAAAATGATTTCTCATATGTTAATATATCCTTAGCACTATAATTATGTCAGCAACAAATCTTTCCAAAACACGTGTTTTTTCAGGTACTCGCGCTACTGGTCGCTTGCATTTAGGCAACTACTTTGGCGCAGTCAAAGGTTACATTGACCTGCAAAATAACCCACAGTATGAATGTATTTACATGGCGGTTGATGTGCACACTATTACCACGCCTTATGATCAACACAATCTCGCCCAAGCCACCAGAGAAATAATTATGGATTACTTGGCTGCTGGTTTAGATCCAGAGAAAGCTATCGTGACAATCCAGTCTCTAGTGCCAGAGCACGTTGAGTTGGCCTTTTTGTTTTCCTCGGTAGTTTCGGTAGCCAAGATGCAACACTTACCAACCTTTAAGGATAAAGTTAAGCAGCATCCTGACAATGTCACTTTGGCGCTTTTAAACTACCCAACTTTAATGGCGGCAGATATTTTGGCTTACAAAACAGAACTGGTGCCGGCTGGTCTTGATCAAGAGCCTCACATCGAAGTGACTCGTGAAATTGCTCGTCGCATGAACGATCTTTATGGCACTGATTTTCCAGAGACCAAGCGTTTTGCTACTCCAGCTCAGTACGTACCTTCCCTCACTGGTGCAGGAAAAATGAGCAAATCGGTGGAGGGTAGTTCGATTAATTTGACTGATGATTTGGCCATAATCAAGAAAAGACTGGCTAGTTGTCCGACCGATTCAGGTAAAGGCGAGCAATTACCAGGTAGTGGTGGCGTAGCCAACTTGTTAACTTTTGTAGAAATTTTTCAAGGTAGTGAGAGAAAAAAGGCTTATGAGGTTGACTATTTAGGCAATGGTTTGCGCTACGGTGATCTCAAAGCCGAACTGGCTCAAGCTATTTTTGACAATTTAGCTCCTATTAGAGAAAAGCGCTTGGAATTGGAAAAAAATACTGAATATGTAGATAAAATTATCAAAGATGGTGCTCTCAAGGCTCGCGAGATAGCTGCTGGGGTTTTGGCAGAGACCAAGAGCAAGATGGGATTTTATGGCAAAAACTAAATTGGCTTTAATTTGCGGTGGCAAATCAGTTGAGCATGAAGTTTCTTTGATTTCTGCCAAAAATGTCATTGAAGCTTTGGATTTCGCCAAATACGAATTATTGCTATTGGCGGTTGCCAAGGATGGCTCTTTTCGTTATTACAAGGACTATCACAATTTTCTAGACAACGCAGACAATCCAGATCAGGTAGCTCTCAAAGACAGTGGATTTTCACCTTTGGCTTGGTTGGCCAATGATAAGCATGGTCAGATAGTTTTGCTTGACGAGCCAGGAAAATTTTTAGAAATTGAAGTGGTTTTTCCCATTATGCATGGATCTTTTGCTGAAGATGGCAAAATGCAAGGCTTTTTGGAAATGATGAATCTACCCTATGTCGGTCCTGATGTTTTGGCCTCCAGCATTTCCATGGATAAGGAAGTGACCAAGAAATTGACAGGTCAAGTTGGAATTAAGGTTGCCAAATATTTAACTTATCGTCAAGCTGATGCGGCACAAATTGATTTTAATTTTATTAAAACTGAGTTGGGTTTGCCAGTTTTTATCAAACCAGCCAACTCTGGCTCTTCAGTAGGTATCAATCGAGCTCAGGATGAACAATCTTTTCAGCAAGCAGTGGAACAGGCTTTTCAGGTTGATCAGAAGATTTTGATCGAAGAAGCAATTGTGGGGCGAGAAATTGAATGTTCGGTTTTGGGAAATGCTGGCGATTTGCAAGCTGGTGAGGTGGGTGAGATTATTCCCAGTAGCAAGCATGGCTTTTATTCTTATGATGCAAAATATATTGACGCTGATGGCGCAGCTTTATTGATTCCAGCTCCCATGGAGGCAAGTAAAAAACTGGAAGTGCAGGAATTATCCAAGCAAATTTTTAGCGTCTTGAATTGTGAAGGTATGGCTAGAGTAGACTTTTTCTTAACTGAAAAAGGCGAAGTAGTTTTTAATGAAATTAACACCATTCCTGGTTTTACCAAAATCAGCATGTATCCCAAACTGATGATGGCGGAAACAGGCATGAGTTATGCTGTTTTGATTGATCGCTTGATTGAATTGGCATTAGCTCGTTACTCAAGGAATTCTCTAATTCTCTTTGAGAAAAAAATGGTAGAATAGTACCTCCTATGTCGCCAATTATCCAATTTAACGACTTCCTCAAAGTAGAAATGCGCGTTGGTCAAGTCATCGCTGTGCAAGCTCCAGAGTGGAGTGAGAAACTTTTGGAATTTCAAGTTGATTTTGGCCCAGAAATTGGTCAGCGCACCATTTTTTCTGGAGTCAAAAAGTGGTACTCAGAAGCAGATTTTCTTGACAAGAAATTTCCTTTTGTAGTCAATCTAGCAGAACGCAAAATGGGTCCTGGAGTTAGTCAAGGTATGATGATGATGGTTGATGCTGGCGGCAATGATGCCAAGCCAGTTCTCATCACTCTAGACGAACAAGCTGGTGTGGGCGCAGTTTTGTGCTGATATTACAATTTAGCGAAGAAAGTTTTTATTTATGAACAAAGCAAATCCTGAGCAAAAAAAACCCAATCAACCAAACAATGGTTATAAACGCATTGAGCTGAAAATTAACTTAAATAAGTTTTTTAATAAAACTTTAATTTATTTGGTCATTTTATTTTTATTCGTTCCTTCGCTTTTGGGAATTTTTGGTGCTGGTTCTAGTCGTGAACAAATTACCATGAGTCAAATGGTGTCTGACATTCGTGAGGAAAAAGTCAGCAAAATGGAAGTTTATGGTCAAGAGTTGCGTTTAACTTACAAGGATGACAGCAAAAAGATTGCCAAGAAAGAAGAGGGACAACAAGCTCTGCAGGTTTTAGCTGCTGCTGGTATTGATTTAGGACAGGTGGACACTGAGGTTCATGACGCCACTTTCTTGCAAATGCTGTGGGAGTTGGTGATTAATTTCTTGCCTATCATTTTAATGTTTGTATTTTTTATCTTCATTTTCCGCCAAGCTAAAGGTGGTGGTGACGCCATGTTTGGCATGGGCAAGAGTAAGGCCAAAGTTTTTGTCAAAGGCAAGCAAAACATTTCTTTTAAAGATGTGGGTGGCATGAACGAAGCCAAAAAGGAATTAGAAGAGATCGTCGACTTTCTCAAGAATCCTAAAAAATACACCAGAGTTGGTGCTCGCACACCTAAGGGTGTTTTGTTGGTTGGTCCAGCTGGTACTGGTAAAACTTTATTGGCTAGAGCCGTAGCTGGTGAGGCAAACGTACAATTTCTTTCCATTGCAGGCAGTGAGTTTATGGAAATGTTGGTGGGTGTTGGCGCTTCTCGTGTGAGAGATTTGTTTGATACAGCCAAAAAAATTGCTCCATCAATCATTTTTATTGATGAAATTGACGCTATTGGTCGCACTCGTAGTCGTAACAGTATGTCCTCTCATGACGAGCGCGAGCAGACTTTAAACCAAATTTTGGTCGAAATGGATGGTTTTACTCAAAATGACAATGTTATCGTGATGGCAGCCACTAATCGTGGTGACATGCTTGATCCAGCCTTAGTGCGTCCAGGTCGTTTTGACCGACGTGTTCAGGTTAACTTGCCAGACTTGGAAGAGCGTAAATTTATCTTGAGTATTCATGCCAAAAACAAAATTTTCACCAAAGACATGAACTGGGACAGAGTTGCCAAGCGTACAGTTGGTTTTTCTGGAGCTGATTTGGAAAACATGTTGAACGAGTCAGCCATTGCTATTGCTCGCGAAAGTCGCGATGAAGTGACGATGGAAGACATTGAGGAAGCTTCACTTAAAACCAAATATGGTCCAAGCAAGAAACGTTTGCAAGATGAGAAAGAAAAGAAAATGACGGCCTATCATGAGGCTGGTCACGCTGTTTTGGCTCACGTTTTGCCTTACGCTGATCCAGTCCATCGTATTTCTATTGTTTCGAGAGGTCAAGCTTTGGGCTACACTTTTACTCCTCCAGAAAAGGATAAATTGCAAATTCTCAAATCTGAATTGCTGGACGACATGACTGTTATGTTGGGTGGTCGAGCAGCTGAGATGTTGGTTTTTAAGGAGCAAACTGCTGGAGCCAGCAACGACATCGATAGAGCCACTAGAATTGCTAGAAGTATGGTGGTGCGTTTTGGCATGAGTGATCTAGGTCCAATGAATTTTGGTCCACAATATGAGGGTGAAGACTATAGTCGAGCTTGGGGAGAGCCAGATAAGCCTTCCACCAAGATCCAAGAAAAAGTTGATGACGCCATGATGAAATATATTCACGATGCTGAAAAGCAGGCCATGGAATTACTCAAACAACACAAGGATAGTTTGGTTAAAGTGGCTGAGAATCTTCTAGAAAAAGAAACGCTTGATGCTGATGATTTTGCCAAACTCATGGACATGCCTAAGGCTAAAGCGATATAATGACTCTCTGTGAGACAAGCTTTAATTGAACTTTTTCGCCAACGAACTTTGCGCAAGATTTTATCTTCCTTGTTTTTTTTGGCGCTTTCCCTAACGATCTTGGTGGTGCCTTTAGAAGCTGGTAAGCCAGGTTCCAAGATCAATAATTTGGGCGATTCCTTGTGGTGGTCAGTTTCCACAATCACTTCGGTTGGTTATGGTGACGTGGTGCCTATTACTTTTGAAGGTCGAATTTTGGGTGTTTTTCTACAGATTATTGGAGTGATTATGATTAGTAGTTTTATTGGTAGCTTGGTGGTGCAATTACATCGCAAAAGAGATAGTTACGAATGGGAGCGCATTTCCTACAAGCTTGATCAGATTAGCAAAGATGTGGAAGAAACCAAGAAAAAAGCTGATTTTATGATTTTGCAAGCTAGAGAGCAAAAGAAAAAATGACAGACCGTCGCAAATTTCTTCTCGTTGATGCTCACGCTTTGATTTATCGTGCTTATTATGCGATTCCCAATCTAACTGACCCGACAGGTCAGTTAGTAAATGCGGTTTATGGTTTTAGCAAAATGGTGCTTAATGCCATTTCCTATTTTGAACCAGAGTACGCAGCAGTTTGTTTTGATCATCCCAAACCTACTTTTCGTCACAAAAAATTTGATGGCTACAAGGCTCAGCGAGCTAAAATGCCAGATGATTTAATTCCACAAATTCAATTGGTCAAAGATGTGGTGACAGCGCTCAATATACCCAAGTTTGAAATAGAGGGTTTTGAAGCAGATGATTTGATTGGAACAGTTAATCGTCAAGTTGAAAATTTAGATCAGGAATTGTTGACGATTATTGTGACTGGCGATCAAGATTCTTTTCAGTTAGTTGATAATGATACTCACATTTGGATGCCGGCTCGTGGCAAACAAAAAGGTGATATTGAATATGATGCGGCTTTGGTAGAAAAAAAACTCGGCATCAAGCCTCTGCAAGTTATCGATCTCAAGGCTTTAATGGGTGACAATTCCGACAATATTCCTGGAGTCAAAGGGGTGGGGCCCAAAACTGCGGCTGCTTTGATTCAAAAATTTGGCAATGTTGAGTCGATCTATAGTTTTTTGGATGAAAATCCTCAAGGCAATGAGTTAATCAAGGGAGCTTTATTGACAAAATTGTCGGCCGGCAAAGAACTAGCCATGCTCAGCAAAGACTTAGCAACAATTGAGTGTCAAGCGCCCATCGATTTTACCTTGGAAAAATGTCGTATAACTGGTTATGATAAAAATCAAGTGATCGAGATTTTTCAAAAATATGGTTTCAAATCTTTGATAAATTTTTTACCCAAAGATGCTTTTGAAACTTCAGTGCAGGAAGCTTTGTTTTAAATTTAATTTATGCCAAAAAGTAGAAAAAAAATTGCCTTAGTTCATGACTACTTGCGTGAATATGGTGGTGCAGAAAGAGTTCTTGAAGTTTTACATGAGCTCTTTCCAGAAGCTCCGGTTTACACTGCTTTTGTTGATCGTCAAGCTATGGGTAAAAATTGGTCTCGTTTCGCCAACTTTGACTTACATGAGACTTGGATTTCCAAATTGCCTTTTTATAAAAAACTATTCTCGCCAATGAGAATCTTTGCTAAACGAGCTTTTGAACAATTAGATTTAAGTGCTTACGATTTAGTTATTAGTTCTTCTAACGCTTATTTTGCCAAAGCAGTCAAGGTGTCAAATGGTTTGCATGTTTGTTATTGTCACACTCCTCCTAGAGTTTTATATGGCTACAGTGCCAAGAGTAATTGGCAGGCCAATCCGATAACGCTTTGGGCGGGAAATTTGCTCAATCATTTTGTCAGACAAATGGATTTTCTAGCTGGACAAAACCCAGATATTTTTGTCGCCAATTCCAAAGAAACGGCTCTACGTATCAAAAAATTCTACAAGAGAGATAGTGTGGTGATTAATCCACCAGTCAAAATCGTTGATGAGGCTCAAGAATTTTTTTCAAAATTAAGTCAGATAGAATTAGCAACACTCAAGCAAAAGAAAGAAAGTTCTTATTATCTTTACGTCAATCGTTTGGCCAAAGCCAAGCACCCAGAACTAGCTGTCCAAGCAGCCAACCTTTTAGGTTTTAAGCTCAAGGTAGTTGGTTCTGGAGCGATGTTGCCACAGTTACAAAAAATCGCCAAGGACAAAATTGAATTCTTGGGAGCGGTAGACGACCAGCAATTAAAGGATTTGTATCTTTCAGCCAAGGCCCTGCTTTATCCAGTGGAAGATGAAGATTTTGGCATAGTGCCGATTGAGGCTATGGCTTTTGGCACGCCAGTGATTGCTCACTTTTCTGGAGGTCCAAAAGAAACCATCATGGACAACGAAAACGGTTTGTTTTTTACTGAGTTAAGTATTGCTAGTTTGTGTGAAGCGATTAAGAAATTTGAGTCTGCTTTTGTTTTCGATATTTCAAAAATTCACCAGAGTAGCAAAAAATATTCTGTTGCTAATTTTTCAAGCAAACTATACAGCTTACTGAAGCTTTAATTTTCTAATTTTTAGTTAATTTGACTTTAGCTACTTCATTGGCTGGCATAAATATTTCAGCGCGTAAAACAGCAGCACTAGTCGCTAATTGTTGGCTTTGTTTGGTACCGCCAAGGAATTCTTTACTCAGAGTGTACTCACCAGGTTCAATATTGAGAAAGGTTACTGGTACTAGCTCACTGTTTCTCGCTTTGGCATCAAAGTTAGCAATAATCAATTCAGTTTCTCCCAGATCATTGCGAGCAGCCAGAGCTTTAACCCAAGAGCCAAGACCAGTAATTTGTAGACGTTGATCAGCGATGCTGTCTAACATTCTCAAACCTCGATAGCGAGGTTTACTGGTAGCTCCAAAATCATTGTGTGTAAACATGCCCCAGCGTCCCCAATAATTTTTGCCTTCTGGATCTTTACCATCTTGAATCTCAAAAGCAAAAGCTCTTTCAACACGATTGCTCATGGCGATGGCGCCTGCCACGGTGTGAGCAGCTGAGTATTGTGAATCATAGCCAGCGTTATTTTCGCTGTCATGACCCCATTCAGTAATTTGAAATTCAAGGGTTGGCTCTAGTTGAGGATAAGCTTGCACCCATTCTTTCACTAGGGCCATATCTTCAGCAAATTGATCTAGGTTGGTGCTGTATCGATGCCAAGAAAAGAAGTCGCAACGCCATTGATTGCTAACACAAGCTTTGGCCCAAGCATCAAACCAATTTTTATATAAAGCAGTGATGGCTGGTCCGCCCAATTTGAAAGGCAATACGCCACGGGCATTTTTGGCGCCAGCACTAGCGTAAGCGTACATGGTGAGATAGTTCTTGTCGCCGTAGTATTTGAAAGAGCCAAACAGATCTGGTTCATTCCACACTTCATAGTAAACATCACGAATACCTTTAGTACCACTTAGATGTTCAATGGTTTTTTGCACCACTAGTTGCCAATCGCTCCAATGAACTGGGTAAGCCAAAATATCTCCAGAGGAGATGGCGGGGGGCATGTAACTTAAAGCAACATAAGGTTTGGCTCCAGTTTTGAGAATGTCATCGATGATTAGGTCAAACTTGGTCCAGTCAAAAGTGATGTTGCCTGGAGTGCCTTGCACAATATCGTAAAAATCATAGATATGATCGAGGCGAATATATTCTGGTTGTAGAGCAGCCACTGGTTGAGTTAATTTGTCGATGCGCCAATTATGATCTTCGCCACCTTGGGCTAAATTGCGCCAAGGTCTAGGCATGGGTCCAAGAATAGCGCTAGTGTCGACGACGAGATTAGCAGGTACGCCACTAGCTTGACCAAAAAATTCTCGCACAACTTTAAGTTGCCAGGCTCCAGCCATTACTCCTCCTACCAAAATAAACAAGCCAAAAAGGGAGAGAATGGCTTTTCTTTTTTTCTTTAGTCTGGGGTTAATAGGATACTTTTGTTGCATTATTTTCATGTTAGCAAAAAAACAAACACTTGTCTTATTGGCTTTGTCTATTTATAATCCTCGGCATATGTCAGAGTCACTCCATGTTTCTATTTCTGCAGAAACAGTCTTCAATTTTTTCGGATTACCAATTAGCAACTCTATTTTTACCAGTCTCATTGTCAGTTTTTTTCTGATTGGTTTTGCTATTTTCTTTCGTTCTCGATTTAAAGCCACCGATCGTCCTTCAGCCCTACAGAATTTTGTAGAAATGGTTGTTGAGGCTTTGTATAATTTTGTCTATTCCATTACTGAGAATCACAAGAAATCAGCTTTGTTTTTTCCCATCATTTCAACCTTTTTTCTTTTTATTATCTTAAACAACTACGTTGGTTTATTGCCAGGTGTAGGACCGATTCTGGTCGAAGAGCAACACCTTAGTGCTGCTAATTTAGCCCCAGATCAGGTTATGGCTAGTGAAGAAGCTGTAGTGGGAAGTGACGTCGACCAGCCTTTAGTTGGTGAATTGTTAGAAAAAGCCGAAAATGAGCATCCTAAATTGGTGCCTATTTTTAGAGCTGCAACTGCAGATCTAAACACTACTTTAGCTCTGGCTATTATTTCTGTCTTTTTGACTCAATTCTTTGGAGTCTATCATTTAGGTTTGGCTTACTTCAAGAAATTTCTTGATTTCTCTAGTCCGATTGCTTTTTTTGTGGGCATTCTAGAAACCATTTTGGAATTTGCCAAGGTTATTTCTTTTGCCTTCAGACTTTTTGGTAACATTTTTGCCGGCGAGGTCTTATTAATCGTCATGACTTACTTGGTAGCCATTCTTGTTCCAGCTCCATTCTATGCTTTGGAGTTGTTTGTTGGTTTCATTCAAGCTTTAGTCTTTTCTATGTTGACCTTAATTTTCTTCAATTTGGCCACCAAAGGTCATCATGAAGAGAGTCACGAAGTGGCTCATAGTTAATCTATTTAAAAATTATTATTAAAAATTAAAAATAAAAAATAAAAAACCTAAGAAAAGGAGTTTTTATGCAAGATTTAGCAGTCGGTTTAGCAATGGGCTTGGGCGCTTTAGGTCCAGGTATTGGTATTGGTATTTTGGTCTCCAAAGCCTTAGAGGCTATTGGTCGCAATCCAGACGCCAGTAACAAGATTCAGACCAACATGATTTTAGGCATGGCTTTTGCAGAAGCAATCGCTATTTATGCTTTGGTTGTAGCCTTGATTATTAAATTCGTCTAAGCACACCACCACAAGCAAAGGAGTTAAATTATGGATATACAATTAGCACAAATCATTTTCCAGATTATTAATTTTGGCGTGGTTTTGGTTGCTTTGACCCATTTCATTTACAAGCCAGTCTTGAAATTGCTCAATGATCGTCGCGAGAAAGTCACTGCTGCTGCAGAGGCTGCCGGTGAAGTGATGCAAGAGAAAGAAGACTTGGAAAGAGTCAGAGAAAATACCTTGCTTAAAGCCAACCAAAAAGCTAAAAAAATGGAAGATGAAATCAAAAAAGAAGCTAGAACTCAAGCCAAGCTACTTCTTGATCAAAGTAAAGCTGAGCTCACCGCTCGAGAAGCTAAATTCAGCACTGAGCTAGTTAAAATGAAGAAAGAAGAGCTTAAGAGAATGGAAAAAGAAATCAAGGTAGCAGCTGTTGTCATAGCAGAGAAAGTTCTGGATGAGAGCATTGATGCCAAGAAACATCAAAAATTAATTGATCAACAAATCAATGAAATTATTGAAAGTCTTTAAATATGTTACAAATTAACATTGCCAGCTCAATTCCTCTTTCTGACTCGCAAAAGAAGAAGTTGGAAGGTTCTTTGCAGAAAAAATACCAAAAAGAGGAGTTACAGTTTAATTATCAAATCAAAGAAGAATTAATTGCTGGTTTGAGTTTGAGTGTCGGTGGCAAACTTTATGATGCCAGCTTGCGCGCTCGCCTTAGCCAGTTAGCCAGTAAGATCTAAAATATGTCAAAATCAGATATTTTTGCCAACTTGGGTAGTATTAAAGATAAAGACTTGAGTGTAGAGCGAATTTCAGTCGGAAAAGTGATCTCTTATGCCGATGGAATTGTTTTTACCGACGAACTACAAGATGTTCAGGCTGGTGAATTAGTCACCTTTGACAGTGGGGTTTTTGGTTTGGCTCTCAATTTGGAGAAAAACAGAGTTGGTATTATTGTTCTCTCTGGTTTAGCCAAGATTAAAACTGGCGATTTCGTTTATCGTACTGGTAAAATTCTTTCCATCAATGTCTCAGATGAAATTGTAGGTAGAGTAATCGATCCTTTAGGTCAAGCTGAAGATGGTAAGTCAGCTATCGCAGTAGGCAAGGAAATGTTTTTGGAAAAGATTGCTCCTGGTGTCATTGATCGTGAAGGAGTCAATCAACCTTTGCAAACTGGAGTTAAAGCTGTTGACGCCTTAATTCCAATCGGTCGTGGTCAGCGTGAATTGATCATCGGTGACCGTAATACCGGTAAATCTTCAATTGCTTTGGCTAGTATTTTGAACCAAAAGGGTCAAGACGTTATCTGTATCTACGTGGCCATTGGTCAGAAAAAGTCCACTTTGGCTCAATTTATTCAAACCTTGGAAGATAAAGGCGCGATGTCTTACACCACAGTGGTGTCAGCCTCTGCTTCTGAGCCAGCTTCCCTTCAATTCTTAGCTCCTTACTCTGGTCAAGCTGTGGCAGAATACTTTTTGGAGCAAGGCAAAGATGTTTTGATTGTTTTTGATGATTTGAGCAAACACGCTCAAGCTTATCGTGAAATTTCTTTGTTGCTCAAGAGACCTTCTGGTCGCGAAGCTTATCCTGGAGATGTTTTTTACCTGCACTCACGTTTATTGGAAAGAGCTTGCAAGCTCAACAAAGAAAATGGTGGTGGTTCAATTACTGCTTTGCCTATCATTGAGACTCAAGCTAATGACGTTTCAGCTTACATTCCCACCAACGTGATTTCCATTACTGATGGTCAGATCTATTTGGAAACCGATTTGTTTAATTCTGGTATGAGACCAGCTATCAATATTGGTTTGTCTGTGTCTCGT
The DNA here is from genome assembly GCA_002422765.1 of Candidatus Pacebacteria bacterium UBA6188. GTDB lineage: Bacteria > Patescibacteriota > Microgenomatia > UBA1400 > PJMF01 > UBA1364. The sequence continues at coordinate 22,204 of DITI01000006.1, forward strand.
GTTGGTTCAGCTGCTCAACTCAAAGCGATGAAGCAAGTTTCTGGTAGTTTAAAATTAGATTTAGCTCAATTCAGAGAATTAGCTGCTTTTGCTCAATTCAGTTCAGACCTCGATTCTGCCACCAAAAAACTTTTGGAAAGAGGTAAAAGAGTCAGCGAAATTCTCAAGCAACCTTGGGATCTACAAATGTCTGTAGCTGATCAAGTCTTGATGATTTTTGCTGCCGTCAATGGTTATCTTGATGAGGTGGAAGTTACTGATTTGGCTGATTGGGAAATTGATTATTTGAATTTTGCCAAGAGCAGCAATCCCAAATTAGTTGCCTATCTTTTGACTGGAGCCAAGATTGAGGGAACTCAGGAAGAAGCTTTAGAAAAACTAATCAAAGATTTTAAAAAGGCTCATCCTCGTTTTTATAAGAAAGAGGTTTAGTTTTTATGGCCAACGCAAGAATTATCAAACGTCGCGTTAATTCTGTACAGAATATCGCCAAAATCACCAACGCTATGCAGTTGGTGTCTGCTAGTAAGACGAGATATTCACAAAAAGTGGCCACCAGTTCTTTGCCTTACATTCAATCTCTATTAGATTCTTTAGAAACTGTTGCCAATTTTGCCGATCCCAAACTCCATCCTTTTTTAAATAGAGAACGTTCTGGTGCAGATCTCTTGATTGTGATTTCTACCAACAAGGGTTTGTGTGGTTCTCTCAACACCAATTTATTTAAAAAATTAATCAACTGGTCCAAAGCTAGACCAAACGCTAAATACATTGCCATTGGTCAAAAGGCAGTCAACTTTTTACGTCCTCGCGGTTTTGATTTGGTGGCTGGTTTTACCGATTGGCCAGAAAAAACCAAATTAAGTGATGTTTTACCTTTAATTGATCTGATGAAAAAGATGTATTTATCTGGAGAAATTAACCGTGTTGATGTTTTGTTTACTGATTTTGTGAATACCCTTCAGCAGCGCAGTTTACTTTTCAGACTTTTGCCACTCGAAGATTTGCAAATTCAAAAGTTGGAGACTGAGTTTCAAAACAAGACCATTAAAATCCAAGAAAAAGCCAAATCAGTAGAAAAAAAACCAAGAGCTAATTATTTATTGGAACCAAGCCCTAACGAGCTTTTGGATTTTTTACTCAATTATTACCTCGAACTTAGTTTTTATCATTTAGTTTTGGAATCGCTGGCAAGTGAGCATAGTGCCCGCATGATTGCGATGAAGAGCGCAAGTGATAATGCTAAAGATTTAGTTGAGGTTTTGAAACTAGACTTCAATAAGTCTCGTCAAACCATGATTACCAATGAACTCTTAGATATTAATAGCGCCAAAATGCGTTAAGGAATTAAATTTTATGAAAGATACTACAAAGCAAGTCGGCAAAATCATCAGCATCATTGGTCCAATTATTGATGTCGAATTTAGTGAAAACTTACCAGCTATCTATAATGCTCTCAAGCACGAGCGCAGTGGTTTGACTTTTGAAGTCGAGCAACAAATTGATGAAAAAACTGTCCGCTGTTTAGCTCTGGGAGCCACGGATGGCTTGGCTAGAGGTGAAGAAATTATTGACACTGGCGCCCCAATTTCTGTTCCAATTGGTGAAGAAACCTTGGGTAGAATGTTTGATGTGGTCGGCAATCCAATCGATGGTAAAGGTCCAGTTAAAGCCACAAAAACCGCTCCTATTCACCGAAGCGCCCCTCCTTTAACTCAACTAGAAACCACTCCTTCAGTTTTGGAAACTGGTATTAAAGTAATTGATTTAATTTGTCCTTTTAAACGTGGTGGTAAGATTGGTATCTTTGGTGGAGCTGGTGTTGGCAAGACAGTTATTATTCAAGAATTGATTCGCAACATTGCTGAAGAACACAAAGGTCACTCAGTTTTTGCAGGTGTGGGTGAGCGCTCTCGTGAAGGTAATGATCTCTACCACGAAATGAAAGATTCTGGTGTTTTGGCTAGTACTGTGATGTGTTTTGGTCAAATGAATGAACCTCCAGGTAACCGTGCTCGTGTGGCTCTGACCGCCTTGACTATGGCTGAATATTTCCGCGATGAGAAAAATGAAGATGTTTTGCTTTTTATCGATAATATTTTTAGATTTTCTCAAGCTGGTAGTGAAGTCTCCGCACTTCTAGGTCGCATTCCTTCTGCTGTGGGTTATCAGCCCACTTTGGCTTCAGATATGGCAGCTTTGCAAGAAAGAATTACTTCTACCAAGAAGGGTTCTATCACTTCCATGCAAGCCATTTACGTGCCAGCTGATGACTACACCGATCCGGCTCCAGCCACTACTTTTGCTCATTTAGATTCAACTATTTCTCTAGAGCGTCGTTTGTCTGAGCAAGGCATTTACCCAGCTGTCGATCCTCTTAACTCTGATTCTAAAATTTTGGAAAAAGGCATTGTGGGCGAAGAACATTACAAAGTGGCTCGCGATGTGCAAAAAATTCTTCAACGTTACAAAGAATTACAAGACATCATTGCTATCTTGGGTATTGATGAATTAAGCGATGAAGATAAGAGTGTGGTTGCTCGTGCACGCAGAATTCAAAAATTCCTTTCCCAGCCATTCTTTGTGGCTGAGCAATTTACCAACATCAAGGGTGCTTATGTGCCTGTTAGCGAAAGCATTCGTGGTTTTAGAGAAATTTTAGAAGGTCGTTACGATCACTTGCCAGAACAAGCTTTTTACATGGTTGGCAGTATCGACGATGTAGTGGCCAAGGCTGAAACACTTAAATAAATATGGGCAATAAATTAAGACTAACCATTGTTTCTCAGGAAGAAAAGCTTTTCGATCAAGAAGTTGATGCGCTTACTTTACCCACTGCCAATGGCTTAATTACCATCCTCAAAGACCATCAACCTTTGATCAGTAAGCTGGCTTTTGGTGAGATGAGCTACCAAATTGGCAATCAGAAAAGTGAAATGTTGATTACCCAGGGCTTTGTCAATAAAAAACCAGATAACCAAGTTTTGGTGGTGGTCGATTCAGCTTTTAATGCTCGTGAGCTCAACGATGAAAAGATCAAAGCTGCCATTGCCAAGGCTAAAGAAGCCTACAAGATTTCCAAAGACAAAAAAGAATTACTGATGATTGAAACTTCCCTCAAACAGCTGTTTTGGGAATTGCAGTTGGCCAATAAAAAGAAAAAGTCTTGACACTCTAGCAAACTCTCAGTATGATTGCTAATATATGATCGATCTAGTTGCCCGCCAGATTCAAATTTTACGTGCTATTATCGAGGAATTCATTGAGACAGGCATGCCTGTTGGTTCAGAAAAAATCGATAAGAAGTTCAATATTGGTGTTTCTCCAGCTACTATTCGCAATGAAATGGTCTACTTAACCAAGCAGGGCTATTTAATTAAATCTCATATTAGTGCTGGTCGGGTGCCGACAGCTTTGGCCATGCGTCTTTACATCAATGAATTAGTTAAAGAAAAAGAATTATCTGTGGCTGACGAAGTCAGTGTCAAAGAGAAAATTTGGCGCTATCGCAATCAGATGGAAGATTTGCTTTATGAAACCTCCAAGGTTTTAGCAGATAAAACTCACGCTCTTGGTATAGCAATGAACGCTGATGGCAGACTTTTTCATTCTGGTTATTCCAACCTTTTACAAATGCCAGAATTTTATGACATTAACTTGACTAGACAAGTTTTACACATGATTGAAGAAGAGCAGGTCATGGATCAAATTTTTGAAAGTAATCACAGCGAGAATGTAGTCAAAGTAATTTTTGGCCAAGATCTTGGCAATCGCGATCTTGATCAGATCAGCATCATGTTTGTTGAATTGCCAGGCAGCAATTGTCGCTTTGGAGTTTTGGGTTCTACGAGATTTGATTATTCTTATGTGTTGCCAATCATGAAGTATTTCAAGGGATTGATAGAAAGTATGGCAGACTAACTATGAAAAATAAACAAGACGACCAGGCTATTGTTGACGAAGTGACGCAAGAAACAGTCGCAGAAACAATCAGTGAAGAACAGCGAAAAATTCAAGAACTGCAGTTGCTTCTAGCGGCTTCCTTGGAGAGAGAAAAGCGTGCTCTGGCTGATTATCAGAACCTACAACGTCGCACTCAAGAAGAAAGAAAAGCTTTGATTAAAATGGCCAATCAAGATCTTTGTCAGGCCTTATTACAACCACTAGAACATTTGTCTCTAGCAGCCCAAAATCTTCAAGATCGTGGTTTGGACATGGTGATTGAGCAATTTTGGAAAGAGTTGGCCAATTTTTCTTTGCAAGAAATTCCAGTTTTGGGTAAGAAATTTGATCTGCAAACAATGGAAGTGGTCGACAAAAAAGACAAAGGTGAGAAGGTGATCGAAGTTGTTCGTAAAGGCTATCAGCTGCATGATGAAGTCATCCAACACGCTCAAGTAATTCTAGATTAGATTGGTTTGTCAATTTAAATTGACTCTAGCAGTCAAACGTTTCGTCTGCTAAAATAAGTCACAAAACATAGCAAAAACAAAAATAAAGAAAGGAGTGAATGAATTTTTTGATCATTTAAACTGCACTAGAAATAACTTAGCGAATTGTTTCTGATCAAAAAATTAAATCACGAATATATTATGTCAAAAATAATCGGTATTGACCTCGGTACTACTAACTCCGCCATTGCAGTCATGCAGGGTGGCAGTCCAACCATTATTCCAACTAGCGAGGGGCGCAACACCTTCCCATCAATTGTGGGTTTTAAGGGTGGAGATGTTATTGTGGGCGATCCAGCCAAACGCCAAATGGTGCTTAACGCCAAGAAAACTGTTAATTCAGTCAAAAGATTTATGGGTCGTAAACTAAACGACTCTAGCGTCAAACAAGCTATTAAGCACGTTGCTTATGAAGTGACCGAAGGCAAAGATGGCATGGCAGTCGTCAATATTGATGGCAAAAAGTACACTCCTCAAGAGATTTCTGCCAAAATTTTGGCTAAAGCCAAAGCTGACGCCGAAAGTTTCCTTGGTGAAAAAGTTGATCGTGCAGTCATCACTGTGCCAGCTTATTTCAATGATGCCCAGCGTCAAGCTACCAAGCAAGCCGGTGAAATTGCTGGACTCAAAGTCGAACGCATTGTCAACGAGCCAACTGCCGCCGCCCTTGCTTACGGTTTAGACAAAAAAGGTTCTCAAACCATTGCTGTTTATGATCTTGGCGGTGGAACTTTTGATATTTCCATTTTGGAAATTGGTGACGGCGTTTTTGAAGTGAAATCAACCAATGGTGATACNNGATGATTTCGATAGCGCCATCATTGAATGGATTGTGGCGGAATTCAAAAAGGATCAGGGTAAAGATTTGACCAAAGATCCTCAAGCCATGCAGCGTATTAAAGACAGCGCTGAAAAAGCTAAGATCGAGTTATCTGCTAGTGCCAGCACTGAAATTAACCAGCCCTTCATTACTCAAGGTGATGATGGCCAGCCTTTACATTTAACTTTAACTTTAACCAGATCTAAGTTGGAAGAATTGGTTGATGATTTGATCAAACAATCAATCGAGCCAGTCAAAAAAGCTCTCAAAGATGCCAAGCTAGAAGCCAAAGACATTAATGAAGTGGTCTTGGTTGGTGGNNATGACTAGAATGCCAAAAGTTCAAAAAGTTGTTGAAGAGTTTTTTGGCAAAGAACCACATAAGGGAGTCAATCCAGATGAAGTAGTAGCCATTGGCGCTGCCGTTCAAGCTGGGGTGATTTCTGGAGATGTGAATGACGTGGTTTTNNGATGTCACTCCTTTGACTCTTGGTATTGAGACTTTGGGCGGTATTCGTACTCCTTTAATTGATCGCAACACCACCATTCCTACCAGCAAATCTCAAGTTTTCTCCACTGCTGCTGACAATCAGACTCAGGTAGAAATCAACGTTTTGCAAGGTGAGCGTGAAATGGCCGTCGACAATAAGAGTTTAGGTCGCTTTATTTTGGACGGCATTCCTGCCGCTATGCGTGGCACACCACAGATTGAAGTGACTTTTGACA
>DITI01000049.1:0-12622 GCA_002422765.1 Candidatus Pacebacteria bacterium UBA6188
CGAGATCAGGGCGCTACCATCAAGGCTTTGTCTGAAAACGCTTATCGTTTAAATGAAGCTAAAACTAAAGCGACAACTCTTGAAGAAGAAATTGCTAGCATCGAGGCTCAAGACTATCGCGCGCAAGCGATTGCTAATTTGGAGGCTGCTAATGAACAAGATCAAGAGCAGCAAGCTGAAGCAACTAATACGAGAAAAGGTCTTTTGAGTTGGTTGCCAGATTTATCTTCATCTTCAGCTAATGGTCGACTCTTGTCTCTGTTGGTTTCTCCAGAGCAATTTTTGCAAAATAAGAAAACACCTTTCGATGTAAGTGAAGAATTAATTGTTTTGCGTCAAACCAAACCTAACACTTGGCAACGTTCAATGATGCGTAAATTATTTAGAGAGAGGTATGCAGCGCAACTACGAGGGATTGTTCTTTTTAGAGAAGAAGTAGAAAAGGTATTTAATGCAGATCCTAACACCAGTTTGGATCAGCTAAACAAAATCTACGATCAATATCAAAAACAATATGCTCTGCCAGAAAAATACAGACAAATTACCAAAGATTTTTTTGACAGATATCAAGTTCACAAAGCCAAAATTGCTGATTTTAAAGCTAGATTTGAGGGTAAAGATGCTGAGTTTATGCAGGCTTTTGTTGAATCCGCCATTTCTCAATTAGGTGAAGATGGCGCACAAGAAGCCAGAGAGCTTCTGAGCCAATACCCAATTACTAGCCAGGAAATTTCTTATACTGATGACTTCATAGTTGTAAGGTTATCTGGAGAAGATTTCAACAGATATTTTAATGGTGGCTACGATGCTACAACTTTGCATAATTTTTCAATGTTTGTTGATTTTGATGATTCTCAGGGCAGCATAAGTCAAAATATTTCAGGGATTATTGTTTTCAACAATGACTATCAAGCCTCTTTTGATGAAGTTATGCGACATGAGAGACAACACGTCTTGCATTGGGCAATGTTTAATCTTGCTGAAGATGGTTCTATTGAGAAAGTGCGAGCCATGGCTGCCGATGAAGTTCTGGCTTATTTTGAAGGTGGCATTGCTGATCAGCCTTTTGAAATAATCTCTAAGTTAGAAGCAGACCTCAGTGGAAATAAAAAACTAACTTACGACTATTTTTCCAACGAAGGTATTACCGATCTTGAGTTGAAAAAAGCTTACAACAAGGATTTGTCTTTGGCGGTCAATGCTTACCAAAGACTTAAAATGGCTGGTTACTCTCACGCTGAAATTAGAGCAATTTTTGAAGGTGAAGACATGGCTCGTTGGCCAAGGTTAGCCAATCGTCTATCCATAGAATACGAAGAAACTCAAGTCGCTGACCTATTTAACACATTTTTGGCTAATATTTCTGGTAAAGCAATTTTGCACACCATTGGTTTGGCTAGCAATAATTCTTTGCAACTTCTACCTAAGTTCAAAGATGTCTCTGCCAACCACGCTCAATTCATTCGTACCAAACAGGGTGGTTTATTGGTAAAAGACCTTAATAGTCAGGGTGGCACTCACGTCGATGGCAGTAAAATCGAGCCCAATAAAGAAGTGGCTTTAGAAGAAGGACAATTTATTTATCTAGGAGAAATGACTGAGGATAATGGCTTGATTTTCTTCGTAGTCAGAAGAGCTGATGGCAGACTTGATGTTGAAATAGCCGAAGCTGATCTAGCAAGCAAACCCAAATCACAATTGGCTGTTTCCTTAACTGATTCAAGAAGCAAAGCTAGCGAGTTGGTCAAGAACAACTGGCCCAAGATGCTTGCTTATGGAAACAATCTGCTTAAAAAACTTTTTGCTGAGCCAGGAGAAGAAGTCGCTAATGATGTCGATCAATTAGCTGACGGAGAAGTGATTGAGAGATTAGATAATGGTGAGGAGTTTGCTTATGAGCCAATTGATACTACAAAAGATGAGGTTCCCAATAAACCAGTTGACGATGTCAGAGGAGAAACACAAAAACAGGCCACTTCTTATCGAAGACCAAGTCTTAATTTAGACATGGTTGACATAGAGCACTATGCTTGGGCTAGAAAACAACTAAAATCAAAAGCTTTGGGAGACAGACTCTACCAAGTAGCAGCTTTACTTGATGTTGATGTCACAGGCAAAGATGAGAGTGAGATTTACGCGGAAATCAGTCGTCAATTTACCAATAAGTCACTTTTACGTGATAAACAACTATCTTTAGCAATTGTTATTGATGCTATTAATGGTGATTCTTATAAATATAACAATGACAACCGTTATGATAACTTAGTTGAGGGTCAAAACTCTGCTCCTCGTCAACAATCTATTTTTGAAGCTACTGCTAATAGTATCGACGCAATTCTAACCAACAACGGTGGAGAAACCATTGGCCAATTTGGTAAGGGTATCAAGCAAGCTTTGACTTGGCTGTCTTCTGGTAGTCAAGATCGCATTGATGTTTGGTCAAGAGAAAAAGACGGTCAAGCATACAAAATTACTATTATCAAAGATGAGCAGGGCCAATATTACATCCAAACAGTTGCAGTCGAACTAGGTGAATATTTGAGCAATGTTGGCGGTCAAAATCAGGGTACAGTTATTAAAATTTTTGTGGCAGATGGTATTCCTATCACCAATCAAGATGTTACCTCCAGTCAGTATGTTAGCCAAGAAGAAATTATTACTGGGCTCCATAAGCGCTATCCTTTTATCAATAATATTCGTATTAATACCAAACGCTCTGATGAATCTGATGCTAGATATATCAATGGTTATGAAACCAAGCAGCAGCTTATTCCTCAAACTGAGCTAGTGGCCGACACCTTAAATGAAGATGGTTCTGAAAGAAAAATTAATGTTGAGTTCACCAAGAACGAAATTATTATTAGCGACAATGGTAAAGGAATGAATGCGCAAATCATTGCCGATATGTTTGTGCCTCAGTCTGGAACCAAACATCCAGCTCCACTAAGCGGGGAAGCTACTCAGCAGGAACTAGCTAGAGTCAAAGCAATTTATGATTTTGCCGATAATGCTCCTAAGAGGTTGTCTTTGGCAAGAAATGGTGAAGTGATCATGGCTCTAGACATTCCTGCGGACATTATTGCGGCGGCCACAGTTAATCACAATTTAATGTTGGACGGAGCAAGATTGTTTGATGTTTCTGATGCTCGTGATGCAATCAAGCCTGACGTGCCAGGATCAGGTCAAAACTCAAATTTCCAAGAGGCAATCACCTACATGTCAGCGCAGATTGCAGAAAATCAAAGTTTGAGCGTTCAGCAAAGATTGCAGTTTATTAACACCATTGCTGTTGGTTTAGAAAAAATTACCACTGACGCCAATAAAAAACTTTCAATTGAAATTAAAAAACAAATTCGCAAGATTGTTGAGCCTTTAGTAGCTCAATTAGAGCGAGAGGGCGTAGTGGTCTTGCCACATCAAGTTGCTTTTGAAAAAATTGCCACTCCACAAGATAAACAAGAAATTGTTTATCTTGATCCAGATATTTTCCCTTGGTTGGGCGTGGCAAGTATGAAAAAAGCTGGTGCTAAGCAGATCCCCGGAATTTATTTTGGTGACAAACAAGATATTCCTTTGTTGATGATGGATTTCAAACCAGAATTTATTGCTGCTTTAGATGAGGCCAATAAGGATTTAGTTGATCAAGATCCGGCTAGTTGGCTGCAGGTCGTAACTACCAGTGATTACTTAATTGTGCCTACTCAATTTGGCCAGCGTCTTAGTGAGCTTTCAGCCAAGTACAATCAAAATAATTTGACAGAAGCAGAAAACTTGGAGCTCAAAACTTTAGCTCAAGCCATCAATATTCACACTGCTTCTAAAGTAGTGACCAGCTATGAGACAGCTACACAATTAGAAAAAAATGCTAATCTGGTCAGATTTGAAGTTGAGGAAGGTCAGGTTGATAGTGCAGCTCTAGGTAACTTCCTACAACCTAGGGGTTCTTTATTGATAGCAGAAAAAAACACTCAATCAACACAAAAAGCCAAGTTTTATGAGGCTGAACCTGTAAAAGAAGAGTTGGAAATATTAGACATTACTTCTAATTCTAGAAGCCTAAGCAATCCTGGTAAAATTGGGAATAATTTGCTAATGAGTTTGGTGAGAGATTTGCTTGGTCACAATGATAAGGATCAATTGAGAATTAGTTATCGAGCTGGAGATGGATTGGAAAGAACATTGGCTTTTGAAAGAAGCAAGTCTGGAGTTGAAGAAGTAATTCTGTTTAGAGGAGGAGGCTTAGAGTCATTAGACTTAAACACACTTCTTTCTTTGGGAATAAAATTTGAGTCTCCATCTGAGAACTTTGATTTGATGGTGAGTGGTGGTCAAGACGAAGGTGATTATTTGTTAATTGGTGACTTTTTTGGATCGAAGTTCCAAGTATTGGTTGAAGAGAAAAATCAATTGGTAAGAAAGTCTATTAATTTAAATTTTAAATCCGCTCAAGCAGTTTTTACAGATGGAGAAAAGGTTGATCTGAGTGGAGATTTAGATCTAATAGAAGATCTTGAAAAATTATCTTCTTCTTTAATTTCTGGCATTGCCAGCAATCAGTACAGGAAAACTTTAAAAGAAATTGAGGATATAGCTCAAGAAAATAAAAATCAATCTTTATTTGTGGGATCAACAATAACGAAGCCTAGTGCTAACTTTAGAGTGAATGCTAATGGAGAAATTGCAGATACTAATTCAAAAAGAACTGCTCTAAAGAACATCGAGTCTTTAGTTTATTTGGGCAATGATTATTATTTAGTTGCTCGTAAAACTCCAAGAAAAACAGATACCTTTGTAGTTCAAGCTACTCATATTGGAGCATTTACCGAAGCTGATAACGGAGGTAATGATAGTTATTTTATGGTTGACCAGGTTGTTGGGGACAAATATGTTGGTCGAGATGAATATGGCCAGCCAGTCATTTTTAATGCTCAGGCTGGGAAGAGAGAAAACTTAGAGCAAAAAGATGGTGCAATAAAGCTTGCAATTAGTGATGATGGTCAATATTTTTTGACTTTGCATAAGCAGGCGGATGACAAGTACTTTTTTATCGTTAAAGATAATCTCGATGATTCTAAAAGTGTTGTTAAAAGCGACTTTGTTCCTACCGGTACGATTTATGACGATCCAGGGAAAATAGCTCCTCTTAAAGGCACTTCTATTTTTGTGATGGGTAGTGAAGCAAATGGCTATACCTTTTTTGATGGAGGCTATGAGTTAAGAAATACTTTGACAAATAAAAAACCAAAATATAAAAATATTATTCCTGGTCCAAATTATCTGCTACTGCAAAACTTAGATAACAGCATTTCAATTTATTTTTATGGTTCTAATAATCGTATTATTGAACTGGGTGGAGGTGAGCTGCCGGCAGGGAAAATTAGAGAAATTTCTTCTTACATTGGCGAGAGAATTACCACTGAAATCATTGTGGAGAAAAAAGGTTTACATGTGGGAAGTAAATTCGAAACTTTTTATTTGAATGAAGAAGGCAAATTTACTCCCAATCGCAATGATCTTAGACACCCTGCTACGCAATTTTATTATGGTAGTACAAAAAATGAATTTATTTATACTAATTTATATTCTCACGCTGATAAATTTAGTGATTGGAAAATACCCGCCTCAGGTCCTTTAGGTAACATTAGTTATTTTGACAACAATGTGAGTCGTCTGTTTGTTAAAGAAAACGTTTTATTAATAGATGATGTGAGCAAGGAAGAAATTCCTTTTGTTGGGCAAATTGTGGCGATCGAAAGAGCTGGAGGTGGCAGCAGTCCGATGGATCAAAAAATTTCTAAACTTTATTCCTATAAAAATGGCAAAGCCTATTATTCAGATGGCTCTGCGCCAATTGAGTATGAAAAAGCCATGTACAACCCACAATCCAAAAATTTAGCTTACGTTGACAATGGAAAATGGCATTTGGTGCGTGGTGAAGGCCAAATTAACAACTTAATAGTCGAAGAACTTAGCTATGATTTTGCTGATTATGATCAGGTGTGGAATGATGGTGATCAAATAGTTTTATACAACTCATTTTCTGAGCGAAAAGTAGGCATAGAGGCTTCTGGAAAGGTCGTTACTTATCAGGCAATTGCTGATGATTATGCTAATGCTAATAGTATTGATGACTTAGTTACCGCGGTTAGAGCAAGAGGCAAGATTTTTCACATGAATGGTACTGAAAAACCTGCTGAAAAAATGATTGAAAAGATTTTAGCAGCAGTGAAGACGAGTAAAGAAACGGAGATTAATATGTACGCCCTAGTTAAGGGGATGAATGTTACTCGAAACGATGGTTTAGCTACAAGACTAGGTATGATTTTAGGTCTCAAAGATGCTCGTAACTATGGTGGTTATACCATGCCTACTCAAAACACCCAAGGCAATTCTCAGGACTCTGAGCTAAAAGATCTTGCGCAAGAATGGAACCAGAAAATCATTGGTGAAAATGGTGAAATTAGAGATCAAATCATTAGTGAGGCTCAGGGTGTTTATCGTGACATTATTGATGAATTGCCGGAAGACATCCAAACCGACAAAGCAATCATTGAAAAAATTAGTCGTGATCTCAAGATAGAATACTCTTTGGCTGAAAGAGAATTGGAAAAACAGTTTGTTGAAAGTTTTGGTGAATTCGAATTCTCTAAAGACAGCGATCACTCTTTAAAGTCATATTCCAAGCGCTTAGCCCATTTAACTACACAATTGCCAGCGTTCATTGCACAGTTGGAAGATGATTTAGTTGGTCAATCTCCTCAGTTAAGAAGAACTCTGTATCGCAATTTAGTGCAAGGCATTTTTGAGTTGGCTGCTTCTGACAAATCAAAAATAGACGTGATGAGGCCAATCACTGCAGATTTCTACTACGGTCTAGCCTTTGGTTGGCAGATTGGAAATACTCAAAATTCCTTTGATGCTACTTTTGAAATTGGCCAATTTGTTAAACGATTGGGCGATTTGGGCGATTATCCTGAGGAAATTCAAAAATTAATTTTAACTCTAAGCAGGAGTTCTAACTCAGATGATCTAGAAAAAATTAATTTAATTAGAACTCAGATTCAGCGTCTTCTAGAGGTTGGAAGCAATGAGTTGTTGCAAGATATGTTGATCAAATTTGGCAAAGTTACTCAAGAAGACATTGTCGCTGCAATTAAGCCAAATAAGGTCGAGCAAATCAATGGTGGCGGTGATGTAATGCCTTTTGTTCAATTTTTAACTAACGATGCATCTCTGGTGAGAGAAGAATCTAATCCGCCAAGCACGCAATTGAAGGGTCAAGTTGTTAAAGTTGAGCAGCCAATTAGTATTCCAGCGATTCAAAAATTTGAGCGTCTTAGATCTGGATCAGGAACAATTACTACCGCAGAGCTACTCACAGCGATTAGTTCAGGAGCGATTAATGGCTTGGACTTATCAGATGATCAATCAGTGGCCGATTTGGCTGAACTGCTCAAAAACATTTCTGTGCAGAGAGAATCTGGCGCTTACACTGGTGAGGTGGCACAAAATTCTTATGATGCCACTGGTAAGAGAGTTGAGCAGGGAGGCATTGCTAAAGGAGAATTAAAAGTAGACTTTTATACTTCTGGAAACGAGTACATAGAAGAAATGACTGATAACGGCACTGGTGCAGTCAATCCTCTGTCTCTGTTAATTCCTAAATCAGACAAACAGGCTGGGGCTCAAGAAAAAACTGTGGGCTTCTTTGGCACAGGTAAATTTACGATCTACGAAGGTGTTGATCGTGTTGAAATGATTAGCAATGACGGTCAAGTAGCGGTTAAATTCTCTCTCAGGGTGGTTAAGGATGAGTATGGCAAAGCCCAAAACGTAGTCTTGGAAGCAATTTCTCAACTTGAAACTAACACTGCTCCAATTGGAGTCACTATTAGAAGAATCAAAACCAAAAACAAATCTTTGCCAGAATTAGAGTCAATGATTGCTCAGAGATCTTGGAAAATCTTTGCCGGCTTAACTCAAAATGCAAACTTTGAAATAAAGATTACCAATGGTTACAAGATTGAGGATGGCAAGACTGTGCCTGAGGTAGAACAAGTTCAAATTGACGACTTAGAAACTTTAACTGAAACCAGCATGAAAGTGAAGAAACGTGATCCCAAGCCTGGAGAAGATGAATTCATCACTGGTGAAGTGAAAACCTACACGGCAACTGACATGCCACTACAGGTTGTTGATCGAATTGGTCTTCGAGTAGCTGAATACAAAGATCCAGCTTCAATGACCGATGAAGAATTATCCAAGTCTTATTTTGCCTTAATTCCAAAAGAACACCTAAGACATTTCAAAGAATTAGGTTTGATTATTCAAATTCCTTTGCCTTTAAATCGTGATCGCAAATCTTTTGCTAATGAGGATTTTTATCTCAAAGAAATTCAGAAATATGTGGCTATTTCTTTTGCCAAATCTCTAGCTTACAAACGCTTGAACGATTCAAATAGCTTTACTTTCTATGGTTTTGCAGAAGATAGCTTGGAAAATGTGGGTAATTATGCCAATCAATTCAATCCCGCCAAACACCCCAACATTAAAGATATTAAAAGAATAGCGGAATTGATCAATAAGGGTCAAATTGATCAGGTGGAAGCCAAAGCTTTGGCTCAAATCATGACCATGGATGATGAAAGTATTGTTAAGTTAGTCAAGTTATTGATGGTCAAAGATCGCCAATCAGGTGAAGAAACAAGTCTATTCCTGAGGAGACTCAACTACTTAATGGAAATTGACAAAGCCCAAGCTGAAAAAGAATTGAAGCAGGTTTTCTCTGGTCCAGCTTCACTGATGAGGGAAGTTAGAGATTTGGTTTCTAAAGCTGGCGGCAATCAGCAAGATAAGGAAGACAGGGTTTCTACTGGCAAAAACATTGCCGAAGGTCATGATCAAATGAGGAATCCAGGCAAATTTGAAGTTACGCCTAGCAATACAGAAGAAAAAAGATTCCTAGATATTGCCAATTTAGTTGTTAAGTTGCTTTATAAGGATTTTGGAATAGATGAGGTAAGACTAGTAGAAGGTGTTAGTTTTGCTGGGGCTTTTAACTTCGATGAAAGAAATCCTTTGCAGTCTATTGTTCCTCAAAAAAGAATCATGTATCTCAATGTCTCTGTAGTGATGGATCTTGGTCAATCAGCTTACGGTGGAGCGGTGATTGACAAGAATGTCGACCTAATTATTCACGAACTAGCCCATGCTTTAGAAAATCAAATCGATGGAACCAGCTATATGTCAGATCTTAGCACTCATCAGGCAATCGGTAGATTTGCTGACGCCATGAAGTACCTCTCAGGCAGAATGTTAACTGAGTATGACGCTTGGTTAAAAAATGGGGGTGAGAGTTTCGAGCAGGCCTATCAAAAAGTTGATCAAAAATCAGTTTTAGCAGATGCAGTTATTAAGCTGATTGAGGACGTCAAAAATCGTAAAGTTGGCAGATTCCCCAAGAATTTAACGAAAGTTATTGAAGAAGGTTCAGATTTTGCTGCTGAAAACTTGGAAGAAATTATTGCTAATCTTGGAGCGTTTTTACAAAAGAATTCCACGAAGTTGCCAGTGGAATTTCGGGAGAGACTTGAGTCGATTGAAGGACAAGCTGCTGAGCAAAAATTAGTCGATTCCAACCCTACCGGCTGTTCAAATTGTTCTGTTGTTTTAAAAATGATAGAAAACGTTAACCAGCAAATTGAAAAATTAACTCTATCTGGAGACAATCAAGAGGCAATTGCTTTGGCCAAGCAAACCACTACCTACTTACAATCCCACTTATTTGCCAATCAACCACTTCAAGATCAATTGTTGGCAGATGTTGAATACACTGAAGCAGTTTTAGTCAAAAATACCCTAGAACAAGCAGAGGCACTTAGAGCTTTGAATAGATTAGTCGAAACAATTGAGCTTTTGGAGATGAATGAGTTAGATTCCTTATCTGCATCAGCAAAAGAAAAAATTGACGAAGTACAGAGTCTTAATGTTGATCCTTCTCCACTGATTAATAGATTTGCTAGCTACGTTAAGTTCCAACTACGCAGCTTTACCATTGCTTTGGCCCATAATAGAGATTATCAAACTTCGGCGATTGAGCAAACCTTCAAGCAAGTTACTGTGGCCAGTTTGTGGTTCAGGCCATTTGCCATTTTCTTTGGTGAAAGTGATCGCCGACTTACGCCTTTTAATTTGGCAGTGATGGAATATTTCGAAACCAAGGCGGTTGTAGCGGTCGATCCTCATCAACACATTAAGCAAAAATTGTTTGAAAACAAAGATTTGGTTTACTATCTAACCACTAATCAGCGCAGTGAAGTTAGCCAGATTATTTATCAAGCCCTATTAAATGAGATTGGAGATGCTAATGAGTTTAATAGTTATGAATTTGATATCAAAAATAATGCTTTACCAACTACAGTTAAGAGTTATTTTTCAGATTTAGCTTCTCAAATTTTTGTTGAAATTCAGGTTGATTTATCTATGGGTCGTTATATTTCTGAAGAGAGTTTTTATGAAGAATGGAAAAAACAATTGATTGAGAATTCATCATATAATGGTTCAACAGAAGAAGTTAAAAAAGTAGCTATTGAGTCGGCTATTACCAACCTAAATAGATTTTTTGAGAGTAGTCAGCGCTTCACTACTGAATCAAGTGAATTAAGAATCTCATCAGAACATGTTGAGTATATTGAAAGATTGTTGGAAGAGCATCTCGTTTTTAATAACAAATATACAATTTCTAAAGCGCAAGAATTAAAGAAAATTGCTGATAATAGAACTTCATCCTCCAGCCTAATCGAAAAACTCCAAAACATTTTTCGCGATAAAGCTTATGGCGACTTCAAGGCTTTATTGGTTGATGAGTACGGCTTAATGACAGCTGAAGAATTGAGGTCGAGAGTTAATAACTTAAAAGTAGTAACTCCACTTAGGCTTTTGCTTGATGCCCTAACTGTTTCAGAGCAAAACAGACAGGCTTATTACAATTTTTACAACATTAAAGAAAAAAATTGGAAAACTGAATTGAATTTGAGGGTGGTTAATTTCTTGGGTGGCATGTCTAATTCTGGTCATCATGATAAGTTAGCTCAAACCAGCATAATTAGTCCAACCAATATTGCTTATACAGCGATATCTTTATTGGGTATTTATACCATTGCCACTTTTATTTCTATTGGCTCTCCAATTATCATTACCGCTGTTGTAGCCATTGCATTCTTCTGGCTTCCAGTTTCAATCTTACCCAGATTCCCACAAGCTTATTACCATGAATTAGTTCACACCGTAGTGGCTCAAAATCAGAATAGGTTTATTGATAATACTAGATCACTTGGTGAAAGTTGGGCTGATGAAATTTTGACTGATTATTTTGCGCAAAGAATTTATTCTCAATCGAACAATTGGTTTGGTCGCCAGGCTCAGAGAACTTTTGCCAAGGATGGCTACACTTATGGAGAAAAAAACGCTTGGATTAAAATTTTGTTTGACCACCTCAATGCTGGTGAAACTGATTATTTTGCAGAAAAAGCTTTGGCTGAATCTTACTTTGCCGTTCAAGGTAAGGAGAACTCTTTTTCTGACTTATTATCCACAAAGTTGGGTGCAGATAATGCCAAGGAAGTTTTGGCAGCAATCCAAACTGAGGGGCCAGACGCAAATAAAATAGAGGTAGTTTCTAGAATTATCAACTCTCTTAAAGCTTCTTTGCAATCATCAGTTGAACCCAAATCTAGTGAAACCAGTTCTAAACCATTTTTCACACCAATTAGTCTTAGCAATGAGCAGGTGGCTAACTCTCCAGAACAAGAAATTAAGCCTCTAATTAATGTTAGAGAGACCCTAAGGGATGAAGATGGTAAATTAGTGACTCGCGCATCTTCTTCACTCAATAATTTTGGTCGCAATATGACCGCTAACTTATATAAGTTTGGGGTCAAATCTGTTGAAGAAGCTTTGGCTTTCCCAGATCAACAGTTGGCCAGGTTGATAGACAAACCAGTTGGAGAAACTACCCTTTACAGAGATTATCTGTTGGATCCTAAGGTTAGTTCATTGATTAATCGCTCCTTGAAAGCCAAGATAAGCTACGCTAGAAATCAAGCAAGGCTCAATAATTTCGTGGGTAGCGCTGAAGAGTTTATGAGTGCTAGCTCCAACAAACCATTGGCCAAAACCTTTTTCACTCTATATTGGTACAAATATGGTCGAAATGCTAATTTATTTAACGTCTACGGTTTGAGACAAAGCTTCTTGCCTTTTGTTAACTGGTATCTTTCTTTGCCAGAAAATCAAAGACCAAGCCTAGCCTTGGTGGAAAAATTATTTATTCATGGAATTTTAGATCAAAGTTTAGCATCTTCACTAGATCAAAATAACTTAAGTGTTTTGCAAGGTTTTGCCACTAAGTTGCGAGCTCATGCTCCTTACACCATTTCCAATGGTGTTGTTTCACTTAAATCAGAATTGAGTGATGAACAATTAGAGAAAGTTCTAGTTCAGTTGAGCTTGCTTGTTCCAAATGGTTTTAAGCTAGATTTGTTGTCAGCTAATAGATACCAAGACAAAATAGTTGCTTCCAAAAAATATTCTTTACATGCTGATGGTTATTACCGTAAGTTTA
>DITI01000049.1:12627-19283 GCA_002422765.1 Candidatus Pacebacteria bacterium UBA6188
TAGAATATCTTTGGGTGAGAAGCGGAGGTAGAAGCGTAGCTGGAGCGATAGAAGAAAGAATTTTGGGCTACCGAACTGGGGCCATTACTCCAGAAAAAGCGAAGCAAGCTGTTCGCCAAGGTCTAATTACTGGCTTATCTTGGTCGGTGCCAACTTATTTTGGTGAATTTGGGCGAGCTGCTTATGGAATTTATAGATTTACCACCAATTTCTATAAGAATGGTTCTAATATGATTGCTCAAATTAGCAGTAGCCTTAGAGAAGCCAAAACCATTCAAGAAAAAGCTGGCTTAGTATTCTTGGGAGTTGGCAGTGGCGTTGGTACTTACTACATTCAGAGCTTTTCTCCGCTTGCTTATCAGGTGGTTATGATGATTGATACTTTTAACACGAATTTTATTAACGCAGCTAAGTCTTACCAAATGGCTAATCGTGTTGCCAGTAGTGGCACTTTCAGAATTTTAGAAATGATCAAAAATGCCAACTCTTTTGCTTACTTAGCAAATGGTGTGAACAATTTCTTGGGTAATACAGCGATGGTGTCTCAAAAAGTTGAAGATTTAGTGGTCGAAAATAATGAAGGCTTTGTTTACAACGATGGAGATTATCCAAGCTTAGAAAATCAAGCTGAACCAACTGAGCAAGCTCAACCAATTGAAGAAGTTCAACCCACCCAAGAAACTCAATCCGCAGAAGAAGCAACTGAAGAACTTGCTCCGCTTCCAGGCACTCAAGCTCTGACTATAAATGAAAGCAACTTAAATCCATCCATCGTAGAAGATCCTGGAGAAGCTATAGAATTTGGGACTTACAAGCCTTTGTCTTTAGAAAATAAACTTGATGCTGTAGTTGCGCCAAAAGAAATTATTCTGCACTGGGATGGACAATCAGGTTATAGAAATGGTTGGACTACACAGGGCACATATAATGGCTTGAATGGTCAGATAACCAGTGCTTACACAGGACTAGATCAAAGCCTAGATTCCCATTTTGGGGTTGGTATTAATGGTGTTGATCAGTTTTTACCAATGTATGAAAATGGCGTGCAATATAGCTATGCTGCTAGTGGTTATCCTGACACGATCAATATAGAAATTGCTGGTTCTAAATTTATTGACAGAGGCGAGTTAAACATGAAGCCAGAACAGTTTGACTACACTGTTGATTTGGTTGCTGACCTTCTAGTTACTTATGACTTGCCGATTTCAGCAATTGTTGGACATCATCAGCGAGATCTAATTCAAGAAATGTATTACATTAATGCTGAAGGTGAACAGATTAATAAATACTACTTTGGAGAAACAGAAGCTTTAGGTAGATCACTTGACGCCGCTGTAGTAGCTAATTATTTAGGTGAAGATGGCAAGTATCATGAGATTCTAGTTGGTCCAGATCCAGAAGTAAGCGATAGACAACCAGTTGATTATGAGGTTAAGGGAGAATTGTTAAATCCTGCCACAAATCAACCTTTTGACAAAGGTAAGCCAGACGTTGGAGATGAGTTCTTGGAAATTGTGCAAAATGAAGTAGCTCTCCAATTGGCTCAAGAAGGCTATGTTTACGAAAATGGTGAGTGGGTGATAAATCTAGTTCAAGATGATAATCAGGCTCTACCTCCACTTACTGGTAGCGGAATTTTAGTCTACCAATCTCAAACAGATGAAGATTGGGCAAATATTTTATTGCCAGAATCAAGTTCTAATGACATTGCTAAGGCTGGTTGTGGACCAACGACTGTTTCAATGTTGCTAGCAACTTTTGTTGATCCTACCTACACTCCAGACAGAGTAATTGAGGAATTTTTCCCAGGAATTTCTTCTGGATCTGATTATAGTTTGGTGAGATCAGCTTTAGAAGAAAATGGCTTCGAAGTGTTGAAAGGTCCTGGTTCTTCTTATAGTATGCATAGCTATTTTGAAGAAAATAGTGACGGCATTGTTTATGTGGGTCTTAAGTTTTATGTTAATGGTGAGTGGACCACTCATCATACTTTGGCTACCGGCACCAATGCTGATGGAGAAATCATCATGCACGATCCATTTTTTGGCAATGGAGCAATCATTTCAAGTGATGGTACGACAATTACTGCTACAGACGGAACTGTAGTTAAAGTAGAGATCATCGGTTCTGCTGAAATAGTGCCACCTGCTTTATCTTATGCCAATGTTAATCCCAGCAATTTGCCAGCTAGTCAACTTGAAAATGAAAATGATCTAGTTGAGTCAACAGAATTAACTCAAGCTGTTGCTCAAGAAATTGCAGACTCCAGCATTAATGGAACGCTTCTTTTAAGTGAAAACTACGAGCCAGAAGGCTTGGAAAACTTAAAAGACTACGGTATTACTACTCATGGTAATAATAATATTTATTTACATGAAGACGCTATTGAACCACTCCTGCAATTTATAGCAGAAGTTAAGGAAACATATGGTTACGATATTGGGGTCGCTTATGGTTATCGCTCTTATCAAGAACAAGCAGAAATAAATAAGCAAAATCCACAAGGTGCTGCAGAAGCTGGTCGTTCTCAGCATCAGACTGGTTTTGCAGTTGACCTGCTAATTTTTGAGAACGGTAAAATTAAACAGGATTTACCAAAAGAACTTCATCCAATTGCAGAAAAATATGGTATTTATCATCCTTTAGCTTGGGATAGCCCGCACTTTGTAGTCGTTTCAGGAATTGATCCAAAACTTAATGAGCTTGTTGGTAATGGAGAAATACCTCTAACGAGCTTAAACTCATTTCTTAATGATGTTTTCCAGAGACATCAACAGTCTAAATTAGATTTAGCTATTACTGATAAAGATGAGACGGTTGGAGTTAATTATTCTACACAATTACAAACTAGTGGTCAGTTTGATTATTTAATTTCAGAATCTGCTCAAGAAACAACTAATAACATTGCAGAACACATTGGCTTAAAGCAACAAGACGGGAGTATTATTTGTGGTCCTTTGTCAGCCTATTTGATGCAAGAAAATGGCTTTTTAAGTGAAGATCTGCCAGCCGTAAAGTGGTTGCAGATGAACGATTACTCTAAAGAATGGGGAGTATCCACCCTTTGGATGCTAGAAAAATACTTACCAGTTGAGAAATATGAGTGGTTTGAAACTACTGAGTCAGTGTCAGACTTTGATTTTTCAAGTGAACCTCTTGAGGTAGGAGACTTACTTTACTTAAAAGGTTATTCTGTAGCTCATTGGGTGACCGTAACGAGAGTTGACGATCAGGGAAGAGCTTTTGCTGTTACTAATGTGCAAGCTGGTTATTTGGACGAATCTAATAAGACTGATCAGACTTGGTTGATACAAGAAGTGATGCTTTATGATCCGCAAAATCCAGATGATGGTCAATTTGATAGGTGGACTAGCAAAAATGATTATGATGGCTTGCACCACATTGGCGAAGGAGGCTTCAGATTATGGAGATTGAAAGATGCTGGTCAGGAAATGGGGAAAGTTGAGTTTGGTTCTCAAAATTAAGCCTGTATTGTGACAATTATGGTTTTGTGAAATAATATTTTTTATGGTTAATATGCTTAAAGATTCTAGAAACAAATCTAAGATTTACAAATATTTTCTGATTCTGATTGTTTTAATCTCATCTTCATTTTTAGCAGCTTTAATCGCAGGTGTTTTTATGGCAATTGGTGGGAATATTGGAACAGTTGATTTTACAGTTGCCTTTGACTCTTCTTTGACCATCGCTTATCTTTTACTATATTATTTTTTGTCCTCATTTTATCAGTTGAGTCGCAGACAGAACTATTTATATCTACTCTTGGCAGTTTCTTTAAGTTTTACCACTGACTTCGTGCAGGGTTCAATCTTATTGATTATTTTACCCTTGATTTTGAGGAAGTTTCGTTTGATCTAATTTTTTATCAACTTTATACACATAAAACTGTCCAATCTCAAACAAGAGGTAGAAGCTGATGATGAGAGTGGCTAAGCCTAGCCAGAAATCACTTTCGACGGTAAAGCTGTTGATGATGAAGTTGATTACTTCAAGCACCTGAGCCCAAAACAAATAGATCCAGCCTATGGCGTTGCCTTGACGCAGTGGCTTGAAAGCTTTGAGCAAAAAGAGAGTGCTAAGTAGCACCAAAACAAAGCTACCACCAATACTCCATAAGATTTCAATATCTAAGGAGATCAGGGCCAAAAAGAGGAAGAAGCCAGTGATTAGACTTGCAACCAAACCAATTAGACCAAATGCTAAAGCCAAAAATGGCACAATTTTATTGATCAAGACGCGGACTTTCTTGGGCAAATGAGGCAACTTGATAAAAAAACGATCCAGCGAACCAATCATCCCCGCCACCTTCTCATTGGCAAAAGTTTGTTGAAAGAGATTTTTAGTTTTGAGCATATTTTTCCTAGATTGCGACTGAAATAAAAATTTAACTCGCAATCTAGTATAACATTTTTCTCCTTTCCCCGTGTCAAGATTTGCGCTAAACTGATTGCTAAGATGCAAATTCCTGTGACTTTACCCACCTCTCTAGTTAATTACAAAAAACCACTCCTCATTGTTTTCGGATTCTTAATCGCTTTTTTTCTACTTCGTCCAGTTTTCTTTAAGCCAGCAGTGATCACTGTAGTTGGCCAAGGCAAGCTTTCTATTGCTCCAGCCAAAGTCGAAATGACAGTTTCTCGAGTTGATTCGAGTGTTGATCCCGTGGTGGCGGTTAATCAAGGCGAGACAAGCGTCCAGCTCCTAATTGATGAGAGCAAAAAAATGCTGGTCGATCCAGACATACAGAGAGCTTTTTATCAGATTACTCCCACCATTATTGGCGGTGACAAACTTTATCAAGTAGTCAATGTTTTCAAATTGACTAGTTACGAACCAGCCAAAACTTCCGAACTCATCAAAACCCTTTACACTAAGGGTGCTATCACTATTGCCAATGTGAGTTTCTTGCCAGCTGAGCAAGCAGATGTTACCCAAGAGGCACGTCGCTTGGCTCTCAAGGACGCTAAGGAACAAGCCAAGAAGATTGCTCAGGCTGCTGGTAAGAGAGTCGGACGTATTGTAACTATTAGTGATGACTTGAGTGAAGTTGCTGGTACCGTGGCTTCTCAGCAACTAGGTTCAAGCGATGCGCCAATGATGGATTTCTTGGCTCAAGCTCCAGAGAAAATTGAAGTAGGTAAAGTGGTTTCTGTTACTTACGAGATTTGGTAGTTTAGATGCCGTCAGCGATGGCTTGCCAGATTTCCCGTTCTTCATCTTCATAACCCAAAGCCCAAATAGCAATGCCAGCTAAATCTAGTTGTCTGGCGTATTCCAATTTATAAGCGATGGATTGTGGATCTTCATAATAGATTGTGTAGAGCTCACCATTTTGTTGGTAGGTGATGTATGGTGAAAGGGCATCGTTATCCCAAGCTTTTTTGATTTGCGTGGCTCCCTGCCAAGCACTTTCAGAGCTAGTTCCACCTTGGCTAAGGGCCAATAATTCTTTGGCTTTTTTGTAACTTACGGTAAAGCCAGTGTCCTCGTAAGTATTGGCTTTGGCGTCGTGAGAATCGGTTTGCCAGCCGTAGCCATAAAAAGGAATGCCAAGTAAAATTTTTTCTCTAGGCGCTTGATCCAAGAAATATTTTAGATGCTGATTGATGTCCTTATTCCACTTGCTGTCTTCACTAAACAAAGGAGCCACTGGTCCAGCTTGGCTGCTACTTCTTTGGTGGAAATCATAAGCCATGACGACAATGTAATCCACATATTGGCTAATACTCTCAATATCCCAAATGCTTTGTGAGTTGCTAGCGGCGCTGGCATAAACGTCAATGCTTAGGGTGACGTTTTTATATTTGCTGTCCAGATACCAATCTAGCTTGCGCATAAATTTGACAAAATCGTCTCTCAAAGCTTGTGGGTTTTCACCGGCATATTCTATGTCGATATTGATGCCAGTGATGGGATAAGCCAAAAGAATGGAATCTAAACTTTGCAAAAAGTTTAAGTGAGCTTTTTCATTGCTGAGAAAGGCTGCGATGTCATTAGCATTAAATTGTTTGAGCACTAGTTCCATTTGGCCATTTTGTGCTTTGAGTTGTTCGCTTAGTTCAAGAAATTGTTCACCATTAATAAGTCGATAAGAAGGATCGAGATTGCCGTCTTGATCTCTGCTTGAAATCTCACCATTAGCGGCAATATTCAAGCCAAAAAAAGCTAAGTGTGTCAGTTCTTTTTCTAAAGTGAATTGATTAATGTTCCAGTAGGGCAAAAAACCATAAATCACTTTCTGCTCTTTTTTGGGAATAATCAATTCTTTGAGATAGCGCAAACGACTACTATTGTTAATTGAAGAGGAAAGAGGAGCGTCATAAAAAACATTGATGGATAATAGAACCACCAAAATTAGCAAGAGGAGCCAAAAAAGCAGGCTAAAAAATGTTGACGATTGCTTGCTCATAAATAACTTTGCCTTGTTCGTCGACTGGTCTTACACAATCACCACAGTAGAGCTTGGTCAGTGGATCGTAATAAAAACTATGTTCTTCCAACTGCAAATCATCGGCCTCCTCACCTTCCTGAGGTGGTAAACCAGTGCTAGCTCTAATCCAGTATTCCTTACGGAAAGTGCCGGAATAACTAGGTTTGGAGTCTTCCCAGTACAACTCTTGACCCTTGGCTTCACA
>DITI01000066.1:0-3670 GCA_002422765.1 Candidatus Pacebacteria bacterium UBA6188
AAGCGTCGGCCAAGATGGCCATTATTATCACGAGCACTTAGTCATCCCTGGAGTTTTGCGTTTACTTGATCTAAAAAATGAAGATAGTCTTTTAGATTTGGCCTGTGGTCAGGGTATTTTGGCTCGTCAAATCAAACCAGTTAAAAAATATCTTGGCTTAGATTTGTCTAAAGATCTAATCAAACTTGCCAAAGAACACAATCGTCAAA
Organism: Candidatus Pacebacteria bacterium UBA6188; assembly: GCA_002422765.1. Classification (GTDB taxonomy): domain Bacteria; phylum Patescibacteriota; class Microgenomatia; order UBA1400; family PJMF01; genus UBA1364. The sequence continues at coordinate 210 of DITI01000066.1, forward strand.
AAAACTATGAATTCATGGTTTGCGACTTGAGTAAAGTATTGCAACCTAGAACCGAAAAATTTGATAAGGTCACTATTATTTTGGCTTTACAAAACATTGAGCTTGCTGAAAACGTGATTAAAAACGCTGCTAATTACTTGAAAAAAGGTGGCAAACTACTAATTGTCCTCAATCATCCATGTTTTCGCATTCCTCGCCAATCTAGCTGGCAAACAGATGAAAAAAACAAACAACAAAAAAGAGTTTTAAATCGCTATTTGTCACCCCTTAAAATACCAATCGATATGAATCCTTCGGAAAAAAATCAGGAACAAAATAAAAAAATCACTTGGTCATTTCATCACAGCTTGCAAGATTATAGTCAAATGTTACAAGAAAATGGCTTTTTGATCGAAAAAATTGAAGAATGGTCTAGCGACAAAGAAAGTGTTGGTAAAGCAGCGCGCATGGAGAATAGAGCCAGAGCTGAATTCCCACTTTTTATGGCAATTTTAGCTCAACTTGGCTAAAAGTTGGTGAGCCTTAGCTTCAATCTCCAGAGCATGTTTTTCATTTTGACCAAAGACGATGTAAGCCAACTGGCCTTCTTCAAGCATGTTAGCTGAGGCTACCACCAAACCTTCTTTGGTTTTTTTATCAAACAAAACTGGCTCTAAAGTTTCTAATAATCTCTTGAAACTAACTTTAGCACCAATTGGCAATTTCCAAGTGTTGTCTGACAAGACATAACTATCGTTGAGGAAATCTTTGCCAATTAATTTGAAGGCAGTTTTGTAAACGTGAGTACCTCCAGTGCGACGAGTGTTAGACTCAGAAACATAGAGTTCACCATTCTTGGCTGCCACTAAGTCAACATCATAGTAACCACGGTAACCATTGGCAGCGTATTGCTCACCAATAAAAAAGCCCATATCAATAATTCTAGTCATCAGGCGGTCATTCATCACATCTTCATTGATCTCTACGCCTTGAAAAACACCATTTTTGGTCACACGCAGACCACAGTAGTAAAGAAAGTCGATGCGTCCACTCTTGTTAATCTTAAACTCCACATTGGGAAAACCTCCACCTACAGCGTAATTAACATTAATTAAACCTTCAATCACAATGGGAAATTTATCCCAATAAGCGTCTTGCTTGAGTAAATCATAAATCGCTTGCTCACAAGCTTTATATTCTACTGGCAAATCTCCTGGTCTAAGAATTAAAACTCCTGCTCCTGAATGACCCTTATTGGTTTTAATAACCACACCATCCTCTTTAATATATTTTTTGGCAGCAATCTTGGCAGCATCAACAATATTTACACAAATCAAGCCATCACTCATCAAAAAATCTGGCTCATCAGCCACACTTTGTTGCGCTAACTGACGAATTCCAGACTTACTGCCATAAAAATTGACTGTCCAAGCATCTTCTTCTTCTGGAGATTCTGGGGTGTAAACAGTAATACCTCTGGCTCTCAGTTGATTAACTAAAACCAAAAATTGAGGACTAGTGCTGTAGCTTAGTAAGGTTAGTTTCTTAACGTGATTAGCGTGATCAATTAATTTCTCAAATAATCCTCGATCTTCATAGATATCTTTGCAGATTTCTCCAGAATGATTCTTGGGGATCAAGATTTCTAACTTGCGAATGCCAAATAAATCTTTGTAGTATTCGACAAAATCTTCCTGCAGTGGCTTGGGGCTAATAAAGACTAAATCACTTTCTTCTGCTGTCGTTAACAAATCGCGATCAGAAAGACTAGCGTTCTCTACAATCTCTACTCTTTTTTTCTCTGAATCGGTAATTGCCTCGATAAAAGGCCAGACATCTTCGGAAAGGTTACAAATATAAACTGTTTTTTCTGCTTTTTTATGAGAAGCAGGTATAGGGTCGTCTTTTTCTGACACAGACACTTATTTTATCACGAATTTAGATTTGTAAAGTGGATTCTTTTTATCCTATAATTGCTTTTTATTTGCCTTCGTGTTATAATGATCTTTCGTTAAATTTAAAACAATTCATTTGGTTGAGCACGCAAAATCTTTGCTTCTTGTCTTTGACCTTTGGAAAGATTAAAGAAAGAAGTAAATATGTATAACAACGATCGTCGCTCTGATTCTAATTTTCATGGTAGTCGAAATGGTAACTCAAGCTCTCGCAGTGGCGGCTTTAGTCGTGGTGCTAATCGCGGCTGGGGCGGTGGCAATAGGGGCCAGGGTTCTTTTGGTGGCAACAATAGAGGTCGTGGTGGCAGAAAAATTGTCAGCTTTGATCCTTCTATGTTGATCAAAAAGGCTGAAATCGAGAAACAAGCTCCAGAAAAAATTGAAGCTTATCAAAATCAACACGCTTTTGTAGATTTCGCCATTACCGAACAGATTAAAATTAATTTAATCCATAAGGGTTATACTGAACCCACTCCTATTCAGGATCAAGTTATTCCTTTTATCTTAGAAAATCGCGATGTGGTCGGTATTGCCAATACTGGCACTGGCAAAACTGCAGCTTTTTTAATCCCATTGATTGATAAAGTTTTGAAAAGTCCAGACACTAGAGTGCTCATTATCACTCCTACTCGTGAATTAGCTTTACAGATTAGAGAAGAATTGCTCACTTTTAGTCAAAATTTACCAATTTATTCAAGCATCTGTATTGGTGGCTCTTCAATTTCTCGTCAAATTGAACGCTTGCAAAAAAGACCAGCTTTTGTGATTGGCACCCCAGGTCGTTTAAAAGATTTAAATGATCGTCGCAAATTAAATTTCGCTCACTTTAACACCATCGTTCTAGATGAGGTTGACCGCATGTTAGACATGGGTTTTGTTCACGAAATTAAAAGAATTATTGCTGCCTTACCAGAAGAAAGACAGTCTTTGTTTTTCTCTGCCACAACCAATAAAAAAGTTGAGGAAATTATGGGTGGCTTTTTGCGTAATCCAGCCATGGTGGTCGTTAAATCTAGAGAAAGCAAAGCCAACATCAACCAAGATGTGGTTAGTGTGAGAGGTAAAGTTAAAGTTGATGTTTTGCATGATTTGCTAATCAAAGAAGAATTCCAAAAAGTTATTGTTTTTGGTCGTACCAAACACAGCATGGAAAAGCTCACTAGAGAATTGGATGGTAGAGGCTTTAAAGTTGCTTCGATTCATGGCAATAAGAGCCAAGGTCAAAGACAAAGAGCCCTCCAACAATTCCGTGAAAATCGCATTCAAGTTTTACTTGCTACTGATGTGGTCTCTAGAGGATTAGACATCAATGATGTCACTCATGTCATTAATTATGATATGCCAGAGACTTATGATGACTACATTCACCGCATTGGTCGCACCGGTCGTGCTGACAAAACTGGAATTGCCTTAACTTTTGTTGACTAAAAGCTATCTAGCTTTTCTCTTAGCAAGACTCCACCAAAGAACTATTCGCAAAACAAGCACAATTGTGGTGAAAATTACGACTAGCAAACTTAAAGCTGG
>DITI01000066.1:3724-12186 GCA_002422765.1 Candidatus Pacebacteria bacterium UBA6188
TAGACAACTGATTGGAAATCAAAGCCATTTTGGTAAAAATCAAAAAGGCCAAAAAGCCAGTTAGCATTGGCCACATGCGCATACTTTCCCAAGTTTCAATTTTAAATAAATTAAGCAAAGCCGACCAAGACAATAGTAAATGCCAAACAGCAAAAGCAAAACCGATCATGCCGAGATGCTTACGGTAAATTGCCAAACGATCAGCAAAATTGAAAAAATAGCCAAGACTACTAAAAATCATTGACAAAGCAACCAAAAAAGTAGCAGTGTCAGCAACAGCTTTATTTAAAGTTCCAGGAATATTCTGCGCGGACAAATAAAGATAAAGCCCAGCAAAAATCAGCAAAGAAAAAACGAATGTTTTCAGATATAAACTCAAATCAAATAAAAATTTATTTTTCTTGAAATTAATCATGCTTTTAAGTATACATGAAATTAAAAAGAATCTAAAATTCGCAGAGCTAAACCAGAATTAGCGTGAATTCTTTTGAGCTCATCTTTTCTAGATTCTGGCATTTTTTTGAGAAAATTAATTGACTTGGTTTCACCAGCCAAGACTGCGTTGAGAAAATTAGCAAAGTGACTCCTATTCTCCATATTTCCAGAATAAGGGTCAAATTCTTTAGTTTGCGATGAAGGTTTTTCACTAAAAGCCATCCTGTAAAGTCTGGAAAAGCTATCGTCTCGCCTATCTTCTTTTGATCGTGGTGACATATTCTTTGGGCAGAATAGCTTTGATTATAACAAATGTGCTAACATTTAAGATAAGAAATATGAAAAGCAATTCTCTTAAGTCAATTGTGCGCGATATCACCTATAAACCTAGAGAAAGGGTACAAATTTTTGAAGGTTTGGATCAAGAAAAGCAAAGGCTTGTTTTACTCAAACTCTCTAAATATGTCCAAGCTCAACTTATTGGCGCTCTTAAAAAAGAGGTTATCATTCCAATTCTCGAACACCTTGATCCGGACGATGCTACTGATTTAATGCAAATTTTGCCCAAGCGTAAACAAAAAGAATTGTTAACTGAAATGACTGAAGAATTGCAAAATACTCTTTCGATTTTACTGCAATTTGACCCTAAAACTGCCGCTGGCCTAATGAGTCTAAATTATATTCAGGTTGAAGCTAAAGAAAAATTTAAAGAATTTGCTGAAAAAATCAATCTTCACGAAAAAAGAACTGGCAAGCTGCCGGTTATTTTAGTGTTAGAAGAAAGCAAATTAATTGGTTTTCTCCCCATTAAAAACTTAATTTTTGCCAAACCAGAAGATCCAGCCAAGAAATTCATCAAAAAAATCGCCACCATCAAATATGATGCTAGCTCCCAATCAGTGATCAATAAAATTCTTGACAATCCTCACCAAAAAATTTCAGTTTTAAATGATAGCGGCAACATCATGGGTATTATTTATTCGGATGATGTTTTGCGTCTTTTACAAGAAAGAGAAGCTTCCAATCTTTATGACTTTGCTGGCGTCAATAATGAAGAAACCGTTTTTGGTTCAGTCAAGCAGAAGGTTAAATTTCGCTACAAATGGCTCATCACTAATCTAGGCACTGCTTTTTTGGCCTCCTTTGTCGTCAGTCTTTTTGGAGAAACAATTTCCAAAAATGTGCTCTTGGCAGTTTACATGCCTATTGTAGCTGGCATGGGTGGCAACAGTGCTACTCAAACTCTGGCAGTCTTGGTTAGAGGAATTGCTTTGAAACAAGTTGAGCTGAATACTGCTTGGCCAATTCTAAAAAAGGAATTGGGAGCAGCTCTGATTAATGGCTTGATTAATGGCCTGCTAGTGGCTGGTATTGTGGTCTTTTTCAACAGAGATCTCAGAATAGCCCTTGTTCTAGCTATGGCTATGATTAGCAATTTATTGGTGGGAGGATTTTTTGGCACCTTAGTACCGCTAGTCATTCAGAGGTTTAAAAAAGACCCAGCCACCTCCGCTACAGTTTTTATTTCTACAGCCACAGATGTTTTAGGGTTTTTATTTTTCTTGGGTTTGGCGAGTCTATTGCTTTAAATCAATCAGTTTCATCATAAATTTCGCCTAAGACCTCTTCAATCACGTCTTCCAAAGTGGCCATGCCCACTAATTCGCCTTTTTTGTTATAAATCACAAAAAGATGAGTGCGGTTTTTAAGTAAACTGCGGTATAAAGTGTGAGCCAAATCAGTATCTAAAGCTTCTAGGGGTTTTCTGGATATTTCTTGAGCAGTAATCTTGGACCACTGACTTCTCTTGTAGTTTAAAACATCTTTGAGAAACAAAAAACCCGTCACTCGATCCTGTTTAACATCGTAAAGAGGGATGCGAGAATAATGTTCATTATTAACTAAGCGCACTACTTCTGCCAAATCTAGGGAACCATCAATCATCAACATTTTTGACTTGGGAGTCATGATCTTACTAACAGGCGTATCGTTGAGAGTTAAAACATTAGTGATAGCATCACGCTCATAATCTAGTAATTCTCCTTGCTTGTAGCTGATGGAAGCCATTGAAGCCACGTCTTCATCAGTAATATTTTGTCGACTACTACCACCCTCAAGTAAAAGGCGAGGCAACTTACTAAATTGCTCAAAAAACCAAACCACTGGCCATAAAGCAACTTGCAAAGTCCACAGCAAGCGCGCAGAACGCAGGGCAATTTGCTCTGCATAGCGAGTAGCAATGGTTTTGGGTAAAATTTCACCAAAAGTCAAAATTGTTAGGGTCATGATGCCAGTTGCCAAACCAACTCCACTAGAACCCATGGCTTGAGTAAAGGCATAAGTGACTAAAGCAGAAGCACCAATATTGACCAAGTTGTTGCCAATTAAAATAGTGGTTAACAAACGATCTGGATTTGCCTTGAGTTTAACTGCCAAGTTGACACCTTTTCTTTTTTGGCGCAACAAGCTTTGCATTCTAGCTTCAGACAGAGAGAAAAAAGCAATTTCAGCTCCAGAGAAAAAACCAGAAAATAAAACAGCAAAAATAATAGAAACAAGCGCTAAAGTTAACATCTTTTTACAATCAGAAAAGACTGATTATATAAGAAAAAGCAAGGCAAATCAAGGAATCGACTCTTGTCTATTTTCTTTTAGAAAAAGATGTAAAATAAGCACTGTGCTCATACAAAAAAATTGGCAAAAATACCTGATTTACGCTTTAATTTTCTCATCTGGGATTTTCTTTGGTTACCTACTCAACCCATGTGAAAACTTATCTGAAGAAGAAGTGATTAAAAACAGTGAAGTCAATTTTAAAGAAAATTTTCCCCACATCAACCCGCTCAAATTTTGTGACAGCTCAGATAAAAATCCAATTAACGGCAAGATCTCTCAGATGGAAAAAGCCGTTAATGATCTAATTAACAATTCAGGAATCGAAGCAGCTGTTTATTATCGCAATCTCAACAATGGTCCTTGGTTCATGATCAATAAAGACGAAATTTTTTATGCCCAAAGCTTGCTTAAAGTGCCAGTGGCTATCACTTACTATCATCTGGCTGAGCAAAACCCAAGTTTACTACAAAGCACTATTTCTTATCAGGGTCAGCATGAAGAAATCAGAAATATTCCAAAGGATGACAGCATTCAAAGTGGGCAGGACTATTCCATTGAAGAACTTATTGTGCAAATGTTGGTTTATTCAGACAACCAAGCCTTGCATTTACTTTTTGATTATCTAAATATGCTCGGTCTGAGTCAAAAATTAGAAGAAACCAATCGAGAAATTTCTGTCGAAAGTGAGAATGGCGAAATCAACATTAAGAAATATTCAGAAATGATGCGCATCTTATATAACTCAACCTATTTAAACAGAGAATCTTCTGAAAGACTTCTGAGCATCCTCACTCACACTTCATTTAAAAATGGCTTAGTAGCTGGTTTTCCAGAAGGAACAGAAATCTCTCACAAATTTGGAGTGAAAGAAAATTCAGAAGAAAACGAGGAGGCTCAACTACATGACTGTGGCATTATCTACCTCTCAACAGGCGAGCATCTGATTTGCGTTATGACTAAAGGTAAAAACACTCAAGAACAAAGTTCTCTCATTAAAAAAATCGCTCGTACTATTGCCCAAGAAATCATGGACGAAAATACTAAGTCAAAACAATAAACCTAAATCTTAAAAAAGGTTCCGACGAAATAAGCAATGGAAGCTGCAACTCCTCCAAGCAGAAGAACTTCACCAACACTTCTCATCGCTCCCTGCTGACCAACTCGCCAACGAATCAAACCCAGCAAGAATAAAGCTACGGCAGTGGCTAGAATAGAAAGCTCGAAACTGGCTAATTCCCCCAGAAAAACATAGGGTGATAAGGGTATGAAACCAAAAATCACAAAGGAAAAAAGAGTGGCCAAAGCCATTAAAAATGAGTTGTCACCCTCTGGATTGGAAAGCTCTAATTCGTGATTCATCATGAAATCAGTCCAATAAGCAGGGTTAGTGGCATAGATTGCTAAAAGATCGGCAGCTTGTTTTTTATTAAAACCTTTACGCAGTAAAATTTCCAAAGACTCTTCTTTTTCCATTTCTGGATGATGCTTGATCTCATAACTCTCTTTAGCTTTGGCATGACGATAAACGTCTTGTTCTGATCTGGTCGAAATAAAATTCCCCAGAGCCATCGAAAAACCATCAGCAAAGAGATTGGCAAAACCAAACAAAAGAATAGTTAAGATTGGTAAGTTAGAATCTGGATTGATGGCAGCCCCAGCAAAACCAGCCACAATGGCAAAGGTAGTAATAATTCCGTCTATGCCGCCGTAAACGATTTCCTTTAGGTAAGTAGTTAAAGGAGTAATCTTGTGCTCTGCTTGCAGGTGTTCTTCTAAGTCAAAAGCTTCATGCTTGTGTTTAGTCATGAAATGATTATAGCTTATTGAGGATTTAAATTATAAGCTAAAACAAGAATGATTAGCGTCACAGAAAACGGCATCGCCCTACTCAACACGACTATCGACAATGAAAATGGTGAATTCCCCAATAGATATTTCGACGCCATGCGCTTGGCGCTAGAAGCCATGGGAGCACAAGTGATTCCTTTCAAGTGGAAAGACCTAGCTGAGGAGAGAGCGAGAGATGGCATTCTTCAAAGCTTTGCTATGGCAGTCGTTTCTGGCAATGATGGTTATGGGCCACATTTTGAAGATGGAGATGAATTCAAGAGAAGATTGGGGTTTATGCTGCAATTTGCCGGACGAGGTTTATTTGTTTGTCGGGGAGGGCAATTTTATCTCAGACAAATGGGGGCAGAATTTGCCAAAGATCAAAAACCTGAACATGGTCCCACACTTACCTCAATTTTAAAAAAAGACGATCATTTGGTGAAAGGCTTGTCTAAAGATTTCTTGATTTATGGAGCCCATGCTCAACGCATTGACCAAAACAGCTTACCTTCAAATGTAGAAGTCGTAGCAGAATCAAAAAATGGCACTCTTAGCATAGCTAAAATCATCGACAAAGATCACTGGATTAGTCAGAATCATCCCGAATATTTAGAATTGGAGGCTAGAGTTATATTGCACAATCTGCTACGAAAATAACTCTTTTTCAAAGATACCTGTAAAAAAATTACAGTGTTGCAACAGCCTGCTCAATCAAAAAGAGCTGGTTTTTACGTAACAGCGGTAATTTATCCAGAGCAAAAAAACCGTACTCAGAAACCTCATGGGAAGGTGTAAATTCACCACCAATCAAAACACCGGTGTAACACAAATCCAAACGAGCAAATTTGCGATCAGTGCGAGTTTTTAGAGAGTCATCGATGCTAACTACCAAACCCGACTCTTCTTTGATTTCCCGTTCTAAGGATTCGCGCGGGTGTTCGCCTGATTCAAGATAGCCTCCTGGCAAACTCCAAGCGTGACTACGATAAGTGTGCTTGAAAAGCAACACTTCTTTTTGCTCATTAAAAATCACTCCAGTCACCCCCACTAGAAATCTGGTTTGAAAAAACCCCATGATAAAAAGTTGCCAACTTTTAGAAAAATGAAAGGCTTTGTAGATTTTGGCGAAAATTGTTTTCACAAGGCGTTAGGATCTTCAGGCTCATTGCCAGAAAGCTGCTTGAGCTCTCTATTTTCTAATTCTAATTGATGAATGCGGCGAGTTAACTCAAGAATTTCACTTTTGTTTTTTTCAATCTCCTTGTTTTTACCACTAAGCGTCAGAGCTGTCGCAAACGCTTGAACTAGATAAATCAGGTATGACAAAACCAGACCAATTAATAGAGAGCCGACGATGACATAAAAAAGAGGAATGTCTGATAAAACATAGGCCCCTAAATTTAGATCGACTGGCACAAAATTAAATTTGGAAATATAAACTAGAGCTGAGCCGATAATCAATAATAAAATTAAACTTAGCATGAGTGATTATTCCTGTTGTTCACCTGAGGAAATTCTGATTAATTTCACAATTCCCCAAGCCACAATCATATAAACAACAATCGCAACAATGGCTGCTGGCTCCAAAACAGAGGTAGTCTCCACACCTTGAGCATAGCCTTTGCTAAAAATGCCATTAAAAGGCGCAATAAAAATGCCAGACAAATTGTAAATTGCACTGACAAAACCACTGCTCAGACTAGCTCCAGTTAGTTTCAATATTAATCTAAAAGCTAATAGGATTTCTAAAGCTCCCATTAGAAAATAGACAACATACTCAATTTTTTGAGACTTGGTTGCTTCGTTAATGACCGGGGGGTTAATAATTTCTGTCATAATAATTCTCCTTTTTTTAATTTTTATATTTTTACCTGTGAAAGAGCCTACCAATAAAGATCACCACAACTGCTCCGATGACCGCAACAATTAGGCTATATAAGTTGAAACCTGTCACTCCAGGTTGACCAAATTGATTCATAAGGAATCCGCCTACAAAAGCGCCAACTATTCCCAGAACAATGTCTCCCATCGTGCCGTTATCACTCTTCATAAAAACACCTGCTAGCCAACCGGCCACGGCACCCAATATTATCCAGAGTAAGATATTCATATTTTTTCTTTCTTTTTAGATTAATACTTTATAAAACAATCTCAGTGGTGCTTAGCTCTTCGAGCTTGGAAAGCAATTCTTGCAAAGTGTAGGTAGAAGTATTGATTTGATTGTTATTAAAGGTGCGCAGTCCTTCAATAATTCTTCTCACATAAATAGCTTCACTATTTCTCAAACTTCTAATTTTGATTTCATTCTCTTCAAAAGTTTTAGAAATAATCACTAACTGAGAAAAGAAAAAAGTCGTATTGAGCAAGACATTGGCAATGTTTCTAATATCAACACTGTGTACTTCTGAGGTAAGAAATTTTCTTCTAACGATAGTGACTCGACCTTCTTCGACGACTAAAGAGTCTGGAAAAGGATCAATTGGGAAAGCGTGGGAAGAGATACTAACTAAAATTCGATTGGATTTTTTAACTAATTCATCAACAATGACATCATCTTTTATTTTTTTGATATTATCTGTGATTTTTACCTTGGTGAAAGTTGATGAGGCTCTAAATTGGCCTAATTGCTTTCAACTTTCTTGATTATGGTTTCTTTTGGTAAATATTGAGTAAGAGTTTTTTCTACCAACGCAGCTAAGGTTAACTCCTCAAAAACAGCTTGCACTCTAGCGTGCTTAATTAGTGCTGGGTTGAGAAATAAGGTCAAACGCTTCTTTGCTGTAGTTGACATACTACACATACTACGCTCAATTGAAGTACTTGTATATGGGCAAAGGAAAGTAAACTATTTAAGATTTATTTCTTTTAGCAAGTATTCCTTGAACAGAAGGGCTAATTGCCTTGTCTTTGCGATGAATGCAACCTATCCAACAACAGGGACGGCGCATTCCCTCTTTGAGCTCACTGATTACTCTGACAACGTGTTCTTTTCTAGTTTCTTCCTTCTTTGGAAAAGTAGTCCAACAAATCCACTCATTGCGAGCGAGAGGTGTGAGACCTTCCCACAAAGATAAGGCTTGTTCATCTCTGACTAAAGCTTCTTTCAAATCTATTGGTAATTCATGGACTACACCACCTGAGATGTCTTTTTTGGTCATAAAGCTAGTTTAGCATATGATTTTTTGAAAACTAATTTACAAGGCAAGGTTGCAATGCAAAATAGAGATTGATAAGATTAAGTGACATGGCGGCATCATCAGAAACCAACGCGACTAAAACAGAAATTACTCCAGACACAAGTAAGGAAAAAGCCTTGGCAGAGTTTTCAGGTGTAGTCAACCACTCTTACGCACTTGCCATGGAGTCTGTTGAATTGAATGGCGCTGATTCGATTTTGCTAGCAACTGAGGCGTGGCACATTAAAGACAAAGCCACTCAAGCTGGACAAGCCATGACTGATGAAGAAAGCCTCGAAATTGCCAAAGCCAAACTTCAACAAAAAACTGAAGGTAAAGTTAATAGAATGGAGGCGATAAAGGAAGAAACCAGAGCATTGACTGAAAAAAATGGTCAAATAATGG